>NZ_JAVJRX010000093.1:0-12429 GCF_040219735.1 Coleofasciculus sp. G1-WW12-02
TAACAGAACCGACTCCGGTACAAAGAAAGGCTTTAGATTTATTGGGCGTAAGCCTGATATGTACCCAGTGAAGCCAAAAGTCAAATCGTCCTAAGCCAAGATATGCATACGGTGTAGCGATTTGTCAAAGGGGAACTTCAGTCTAATGTGTAAACACACCAGCGCGAAGCGCTATACAACCCCAGCCAACACCTTCAACCTCAAAGAATTACCCCAACGCCTACACACCGCCCTAGAAACCAAAACCCAAATCGGAGAAATTCAAGACTTGCCCCGACTCATTTCCATCGACGCCCACAAATTCATCGATCGCGAAAACCCTTCTGCCAAAATCTACCACGAAATGCGACGCCACAAATTCCCCAAAAGCAGCCATGGCACACCCCAAACTCTGGCACAATTACAAGCCTATTGGGATGAACAGTTAATCGAAAGCGATAAACCCATCGTTTGGCTATTCTACAACAGCACTCCCCTACCCAACACAGAACCCCCAACCGAAGACTTTAGCCCCACATTTCTAGCCGACTTAAGCAAATTTGATGGGGCAATTGCTGTCATCACCTATCAACCCCATAGTCCCTTAAAATCATTCTCCCCCAATCAGCCCAATTTAGTCGAAGATATGGTGGCGTGGATTTTTGACATCCTCACCACGCCGTAGGGGTTTGGTTACCAAACCCCTACTAGAACAATTAAGCCTTAGCCGCCGCATCTTGTGATTCTTGCGCCGATTTAGTCACACCCATGCGAATTTCTGAAGACAGAGACGCCATGCTAAAGCCGCCAAATCGCTTCAAAATGCTCGTCCTTAGCCGTAAGTTAGGACTAGCAAACCACAAACGCTCCTCAGAATACATGGTTTCGTAGTCGGTAATTAACGTCAGCGCCTGATCATCCCCCATAATATAGTGACCAGCTACCGGGGCTTTCTCCGCATAACCCATTTCCCGCAATAGCTTCCCTTCATTGGGCTTATCAGGATCAGCAACTGGCACCAGCACCGTTGAGCCTTGATGCTTCTCTTCATCCCAATCCATTGTGCCATCCCACGTCACTCTGGCACCACAGAGGGCTAAGGCTGGATCAACCTCGTACTGTTGACATAGCTGAACCACTTCTGGCGCATCAGCCGCGATCATTTCAATCGTAATATTGGATTTACCATTTTCAGCTTGCTTAAATGCCAGATGGTGGCTGGTGCGCTGCGAAAACCATCGCCCAGCACTCTGCTCAAAAAACTCTTTTATATCCATGAAGTCAGACGTTTCACGTTAACAAAGCTTTAACTGATTTTATCGTTCTCCTTGGTTATTTATAGTTCATTTTTGCTTTTTCCTGGCTTCAGGGAAAGATATGAGCAGGAGTTTAGGCTGGGTTTGCCGCCTCTTGCAAGCGGTTCAGGGAAATGGATGCAGCTTGAGCAACTTGGGAATGGCTGTCTTTTGCCAAGAATTTTAATGCTGACAGGCTTTTTGGAGTGGGTAGATTACCGAGGGCTTCGGCTAGGCGTTGGCGCACTAACCAATCGGGAGACTGGGCAAAGCGCAGGATATCATCCACGGCTTCGACGGCTTTAATTTCACCCAATGCAGAGATAGCTGCCTGTTGTACCACGATTTCTTCGCTATCGAGTGCCTGAGTGAGAACTTGACGGGCGCGGGGATCTTTTATATTGCCTAATGCGACAGCCGCGCTGAACCGGACTAACCATTGCGTATCTTCATAGAATGTCCGGACTAACGATTCAAAGGCTCTGGCATCTTCTAGATATCCTAATGCTCCGGCGGCATCAGCGCGAATGCCATAGTCGGGGTCATCGAGTAATTTCACCAAAATAGGGTAGCATTCGTCCGTCTGCTTCACCCCTAAGGCAAAGACTGCCATTGATCGCACCTGTAAACTGGGATCATCTAAAACCTTCTTGATTAAAGGCACAGCATCCTCTGCGGGCACGTTACGGAGGTGGGCTAGCGCCAACATGCGATCGCGGGAGTTGCCACTCTCTAGCTGATCTGAAATTTGCGCTAAGTTAGGATAATCCATCAGCTTCCCTTCGTTGTTAAGAAATGTTACATACATTATAGAAAATTACTCAAGGAAGCGCACTCGCCCAGGATGAGGGAAGCTGGGGAAGCAATGTCGAGACGTGATGCAAGAAGCCTTTAAAAGCGAGGGAACCTGGTATGTGTGTAGGGACGGGTTTCACTACTCAACGGAGTAACAACACCGGACAAGGAGACAGCCGCACCACTTGCTCAGCCACAGAACCCATCAAAACACGCTTGACACCTGTGTGTCCGTGGGTAGGCATGACAATTAATTCCACTCCTTTGTCTTTGGCATAGTCCACAATTTCATGACTGGGAGTTCCAATCGAAACCTGAATCTGTACTCCTGCATACCCCAGTTCACTCAGCTTGTTTTTCAGGACTGATTTGGCGTTGTTTTGCCGAGATTCTGAGGTGACAGTTTTCCATATTGTACCTGGATCAACTGCACTCAGAGGCAGAAGAACGTGAATAACATGCAAATGAGATATGTCCTCGACAAACTCTAAAGCGGGAGCCAGTGCAGTAAAGGATATATCCGAAAAATCAGTCGGTACAAGCACCTCATTCTTTTTTAGCCAGCTCATAATTGTTAATTATTAATTGTTAATTGTTAATTGTGAAACCCGCCCCTACAATCGGCAAAACTCAAAACTATTCTCCTACTTCTGCTCCCTCTGCTCCCTCTGCTCCCCCTGCTCCCTCTGCTCCCCCTGGTTCATCGTATCTACGAAGCTGCTCAAGTATTTCCGCCGCGCCGCACTAGTCTCCAGTTTCTTGAGGGGTGACTCCCATAGCGGCTTGCTTTTGGGCATAAGTTGGCATTTGCCCCGAACGCAGCCGCTGCATATAATTACTGATGTCTTCTGCCACTTCGTTGGAGAGGAAATAAGCTCCAACCAGGTTGGGAAGTGCCATCATCAGCAGCGTTAAATCACTAAAATCAATCACCGCGCTGGGTGCTACCACAGCACCGATAAAAACGCAGGCGACAAAAATCAGCTTATAGATAATAATTGTGCGTTGACCAAAGAGATATTGCCAAGAAATCTCGCCGTAATAACTCCAGGAAATAATCGTGGAGAAAGCAAACAGGAAAATCGCGATCGCGAGAACAATCGGGAACCAGGTACTAACCGTGGCGAAGGCATTCAGCGTCATCTGGGAACCGTCGATTGCTTCACCGGTATTTTGATAGACGCCAGTCAGGACAATCATGATTCCGGTCATGTTGCAGATGATGATCGTATCAATAAACGGTTCGAGGAGGGCGACAATCCCTTCACGCACCGGTTCATCAGTACGAGCCGCCGAGTGAGCGATCGCGGCTGAACCAATTCCCGCTTCATTGGAAAAAGCACTACGCCGCACCCCTTGCACGATAACGCCAATAATACCGCCTTCAATCGCTCCAGGAACAAACGCTTGGCTAATAATGGTTGCGATCGCGCTGGGAACTTGGGGCAAATTTACCAGAACAATCCACAGACAACCCATGACATAGAGTACCGCCATCGCTGGCACTAGAAAACCCGTAGTTGAAGCAATTCGCTCAATTCCACCAATAATCACGATCGCGGTTAACACTGCCAAAACCAGACCGACGATCCATCCCTGCATCCCCGGAAATATACCGATAAAAGCCGCCGCTGCTTGGTTAGACTGGAACATATTCGCGCCGCCCATCGAACCCAAAATCGCCAGCACGGAAAAAATAATTGCCAATCCTTTTCCTAGACGACTCAGTCCCATATTGGTTAACCCGCGTGAGAGCATATAAGCAGGTCCCCCCGCGACTGTACCATCAGGGCGTTCGATGCGATATTTTAGTCCCAGGGTACATTCCACCAGTTTAGTCGTCATCCCCAGAAAACCCGCTAACGTCAGCCAGAACATCGCGCCTGGACCTCCGATCTGGATTGCCACCGCCACGCCAGCAATGTTACCCAATCCCACCGTTCCAGACAACGCCGTCGCCAGCGCCTGAAAATGGGAGACTTGTCCCTCTTCCTCTGGATCATCATACCTACCCCGTACCACATCAATCGCATGTTTAAAGGCACGGATATTAATAAAGCCCAGGCGAATCGTAAAGAAAATACCCGCCACAATTAACCACAGCACAATCAACGGGAAACCAACGATGTCGAAGAACAGAATTTTGGCTAAGTCTTCGACGATTGCTGAGAACACCGTGTCGATCGCACCCAGGAAACCCCCAGAGGTTTCGGTATCTTGAGCGAGAACTCTAACGGGAAACAATAGCAGCAACAGGAAAGCTAGCACTAACGCCGCTAGCTTTCCCCGTCTTTGACGTTTAAGCTGCACCGGGGAAATTGGCTGTTTTCTAGGGTATGTCATTGTGAGTTTAATTGCCAACTTGATATCGATCAGGTTATTCCACCCAGTCGAATTAGAGGAAGATTATAGCAAAATGATCACAACTTGAATGTGCAAAAATAACTGAAAAGCTAACATCTCCCCCAGCTCCCTCTGCTCCCCCAGCTCCCTCTGCTCCCTCTGCTCCCTCTGCTCCCCCCGCTCCTTAAATTTTCTTCGAGGACAATGAAGTCGCCCTAGGGGGCTTTCTTTTATGGGGGCTTTATCTAGCATTTTAGAGCGGTTGCCAATTTTTCTGAGTCACAGCATCACCCATGTTCTAAACCTTCGTCAGCGGAAGTATCAGTATCCATACCTAACTTGCGTTCCTGAAGCTTCAACAGAATTTCTGCATGAACTTCGCGGGTGATGGGATAGAAATATGCCAAAACTAACCCACAGATTAGGAAAACGGTGGGTAATGGACCCACCACTAACCGAATCGCTAGCAGCGCTGAAGCCGGTTGTTCGGGTATCGGTTGACCCGGTTCGCTACTCAAAAACCCAGACCAATCTAGCGCTTGTCCCACGAAAAACAACCCCAATGCTAATCCTATCTTTTGCAGGAGTACCATAAAGGAATAGAAAATTCCCTCGCGCCGTTGACCTGTATTCAGTTCATCCAATTCAATTACATCGGGTAACATTGACCAAGGGATGAGATAGGCAATGGCAATACCAAACCCTGCCATGACAAAGAGGAGGTACATTAAACCAACCTGATCCGGTGGTAAAAAGAATAGTCCGCCTTGGGCGACAATCCAGGCACTCATTCCCATAAAATAAACTGCCCGTTTCCCGACGCGCTGACTTACCCAATTCCAGACAAACAGCATCACTAATGCTACACATTGAACCACTAAGGCGGCGGTAAAATAGGAATCTTGACCCATCCAGTTAACCAAATAATAGGGAATGATTGCCGCTGTTAACTGAAAAGCTAACCAGGAAAACAGATAAATCCCAATGACATAGAGAAAAGGGCGATTCCTAAAGGCAATTTTTAGCTGTTCTAAAAAAGGGATTTCCGTTTCATTACTCTCCGCCACCGTTTTATGGAAACGCACTTCCCCAGCCGCCGTTGGATCTGTGGTTCCCCACACACACCAGTAGGTGGGTAGAACAGACAGAACTGTACAGATTAGTCCTAAGACTAAATATTGTTCTTGATCATTGGGAATAGCTTGAAAGATAAATTGACCCAATGCTAGGGAAAGAATACTCCCGCCAATAGAGAAGGCAAAGCGAAAACTATTCAAGGTGGTGCGTTCGTTGTAATCTTGGGTCAATTCTGGCGTCAGCGCGGTATAGGGCAAATTGACGCCTGTAAACGCCATGTTGAATAAAATACTGACAATCACGTAGTACCAAAACAGCGCCGACTGATTGATAGGGGGTACAACCCATTGCAGGAAAAAGAACACACCAAAGGGAATCCCGGATAGAATCATCCAGGTATGGCGTCGCCCCCAACGGAACCGAGTGCGATCGCTTAATACTCCAACAATGGGATCATTAATAGCATCCCAGATTTTGCCGATTAACAGCACCGTACTGGCTAACCCTGGACTTAATCCAGCCACATTGGTGAGGAAAATCAGTAAGGAGAACGCTAACAGGGTAGCTGTAATCCCCGCCCCCATATCACCCGCCCCGTAAGCCATTTTCGTGGCAAGATTAAGTTTTTCAGGTTGGGGTGGTGTTGGTGGAACTGGAGACTCTGATGGGGCGGTATTACTCATTGCCGTTTTCTATTGCTTAAATAGGTAACTGTAACACAATCCCTATTTTCATCATCTACATGGGCATCCCATTGGTGTTGATATTCGGATTAGAAACCCGGTGTTGTTTGAGCAAAAAGTGCAGCAAAATCTTTGGTAATCACTGCA
The DNA here is from genome assembly GCF_040219735.1 of Coleofasciculus sp. G1-WW12-02. NCBI lineage: Bacteria > Bacillati > Cyanobacteriota > Cyanophyceae > Coleofasciculales > Coleofasciculaceae > Coleofasciculus > Coleofasciculus sp. G1-WW12-02. Next base: position 6,320 of record NZ_JAVJRX010000093.1, read on the forward strand.
CCAGAAGCATCTTCGGGTTGAGAAATCACATCAAAGGTTTTGTTACGAGCATTCGGTTCTAACAAAGCCTGTACTACAACTTCAGCCACATCTTCACGGGGAATGGATGTAGGTATTCCATTGGGCGGATTTTTCAACATCGTATCATTTTTACCCACCAATAGTTCCCGTTTCCCTCCCGGCTGATCTTGCAACCCACCGGCACGGATAATAGTATAGTCGGTTCCTGAATCGATTAAATACTGTTCTGCCTTGCGCTTCCAAATCAAAATGTTGCCATTACCAATACGATTGAGGGGATGATTTTCATCAGTTCCACCCATAGAACCCACGAGGACAATATGATTGACCCCTGCTGATAAAGCGGTATCAATTTGGTTAATCTGACCCTGATAGTCAATCGCTTCTGGCATTTCACCGGTAGCAAAGGTTAATTCAGGGCGCTGTCCCGGCTGTGGGATACCTTTAGGCTGGGGTATAGCACTGGTGAGAATAACTAACCCTTGACAACCTACCAAGGCGGGGGCGAGGGTTGCGGGATCTCGGATATCCCCGAAATAGAATCCCTCTGTTGTCCCGAACAATTGCTCAACCTTCTGTCGCGATCGCGCAAAACCCCGGACAATAAACTGCTCTTTACGTTGTTGTAGTTTCTGGACGACGAGAGAACCAGTGCGTCCAGTTGCACCAGTGACGAGGACTTGCACAGGAGTGTTCATCAAAGTTAACGATAGAACGAATTGTCGCTGATATTAACTATGCCACAGCTCTCCCCCTATTTTCTCAGAAATTCAAATTATTTTCTGGACACCATCCTTGCGCCCAGAGAATTCTAATCCACTGAATTAGGTGTGTCATACCAATTTTCGTAAAAAACCTCAGCGCGTTTGCAGAACCTGTGTTCTTATTGTCGCTGAGGATCAACTGAAGGATACGTTTGATATGTTTCTCAATTCAGGAAGAATTTTAGGCGATCAGGAAAATCTTTTTTAATTTCTTCGTAAACGAAGAGATCTTAGACCCAATTAATCAATTATCAATTATCAATTATTAATTATCCATTGATAATTTACTCATAGCTTGCTTGAGTCTGGCATTACTTTTTTTGAGGACAGTAATATCCAAACGATTAGCCGATTCAGCCGCAATTAAGCCATTCATCGCGTTGTAATACAAATCGGTGTCGTAAGCAATTAAAATTAAATCAACTCCAGCATTCACAGCTTTTATCGTAGCATTAGCTAATCCATCTTGACTGCCATAGACAGCCTGCATACTAAAATCGTCTGTAATTAGAATGCCATCATGGTTCCACTTATTTCTAATAATTTCGCTCACAACTTTTGTCGAAAACGATACAGGATGATCAGGATCAACGGACATCAATTGGGCATGTCCCAACATCGTAAAGGCGTTTGTTTTGCTCATGACTTCCCGAAACGGCACCCAGTCCGCTTGGCTTAATTCCTCTACCGAAGTCTTCAATTGAGCATGGTCAATATGGGTATCAGTATCCAGTCGTCCCAATCCAGGAAAATGCTTAATTGTACAGGTTACGCCATAGTTGGCTAGGGTTTGGCAATACCATAATGCCACCTTAGCGACAACGTCTTTATCGGCAGATATGGCTCTCAGGTAAATTTTAGAATATTTATCATCGGGACTGATAATTCCCTGATTTAAATCCACGACTGGAGCAAAGTTTAAATTAATACCAATCTCAGACAATTCCTTACCCTGGATACTGGCATAATCGATAACATCATCTTTAGTGCGGTCAATAGTTTTTTCGTCCTTAATAATCGACGATAAGGGAGGCAATTGAGTTAAAGGCGGAGATAATCGAGAGACGATACCGCCTTCTTGATCTGTGGCTATCCACAACGGCGATAACCCCTGACTGGTGCGAATTTCTTGTAACGATTGAATTTCTTGATGGATTTCGTCTTGGGTTTTATTCTGGATATTCCGTTTCGTGATAAACACACCAGCGATCGCGCCTTTTTCGACGAGGATTTTGACCTCCTCAAAATTGCGATAACCCACGATAAAGTGCTGACCTAGTGTTTCCAATTGGCTCGCTTCTCGATTGAGAATCGCTTGTTTGGTTAACTGAAACTTAACTTCCTTCGTCACCGCCAAGGAAAAACTGAATGACGCGATCGCTAAAATTAAAACGCTGAGGATAACTTCTTTCTGGCTAGAATTTTTCTTCCAGCCGGAAATTTCCGCAATGATTAATCCTAAACTAAGGATAAAGACCAAACCAAATGCCCAACCCCTTACACTTGCCAGAAAAGGTGTTCTTAAATAAAATGCTGGAAACACCAGAATAATGGCTAAAGCCAGTTTAATGAGTTTTATCATAAATTTAGTTAACGCAATCATTGGTTATTGCATGTCTGGTTTGGCTAAACTTTTTTTAGAGAGGAAAATTTGAGTTTAAAATACTTTCTTTTTAAGCACTAAAGTGCTTACTACAAACCTCACTTGTATCAGTGAGTTAAGCTTAAGATCATACGTCATATTTCCCAGGTTTCTCGGCTGCTTTCGGTGATTGAGATGGTTTTATTTCGTAGGGTTGAGAGGGTAAAATTTCTAATTGTCGATGCTTTGGCTTCTCCACTTTTTGGGGTTTGTCTTTGGCTTTAGTTTTGGCTTTACCACTTGAACCGCGCCGCCGTTGAGATGTTCCCTCTTCACTGGTATTTTCCGCAACCACTTCATACAATATCGCCAACTTATTCTGATCAGTTCCCTTGCGTAACACGCGCCCTAATCGCTGTACATATTCCCGTTCTGAACCCGTACCCGATAAAATAATCGCGACTCGTGCATCAGGAACATCAACCCCTTCATTTAAAACATGGGATGCGGTCAAGATTTTATAGTCTCCTTCGCGAAACCGTTGGAGAATTTCATGGCGTTCTTTAACCGGGGTATGGTGAGTAATGGCGGGAATCAGCAATTCTTGGGAGATCCGATAAACGGTAGCATTATCATTCGTGAACACCAAGATACGTTCCGGATAATGTTTAGCGACTAAATCTGCTAATACTCGTAATTTCCCTTCCGTTCCTAAAGCGATTTCCTTGGCTTCCCGATGGGCTAACATGGCGCGGCGTCCTTTTTGAGAACCGGCACTGGTTTGCACAAATCGTTGCCATCCGTCTAAACTACTCAGGTAAATATTCGATTCTCTTAAAAAATCATTACGTAGTTTGAGACAGGCATCGTAGCGATCGCGCTCCTGGTGTGATAGTTTGACTTTAATCTGCACCACCTTATGTTCAGCCAAGGCTAACCCGGCTAGGTCATCGGGGCTTTTGCGATAAACTTGTTGACCAATTAAGCCATCTAGGTCATGATGACGCCCATCAGTACGATCAGGGGTAGCAGTGAGTCCTAATCGGTAGGGTGCGATCGCGTATTCGGCTATGGATCGATAAAAGTCGGTGGGTAGGTGGTGACATTCGTCAAAAATTAACAACCCATACTGATTCCCCAGGGACTCAGCGTGAATTGTGGCACTATCATAAGTGGCGATCAAGATTGGCGTGCGATCGCGCGAACCTCCCCCCAGTAATCCCACCTCTACATCCGGAAACGCCGCTTCTAACTGCGCGTACCATTGATGCATCAAATCTAACGTTGGCACCACAATTAATGTACTGCGAGGGGTAGCTTGCATTGCGAGTTGGGCGAGATAGGTTTTTCCGGCGGCTGTGGGTAATACCACCACCCCTCGGCGCCCCGCTAATTTCCAGGCTAATAAGGCTTCCTGTTGATGGGGATAAGGTTCCATCTCAAAGCTGGATACCAACTCCAAGGGTATGAATTCCCTCGCCTCATCAATAAAATCGACCCCTTCAGCTTGCAGCACTTCCACCAAGGGGCGGTAGTGCATTCCCGGAATCCGAAACTTCTCCACCCGATCATCCCACGTCGCATAATCCACCCACGCCTTACCCCGTGGGGGTGGATGTAAGAGTAGAGTTCCCCGGTTAAAGGTTAATTTTGGGGTACGAGCCATTCGTTTCTAAATGAGGGCGCGATCGCAGGTATTGGTGTGGGGTGTGGGTGTCTTACTTTTCACGGTATCAGATAAGAGTCACCTATCCTTTAGATCTTAGATAATGTTCGATCGCATCACTTGCCCCTGCTACCCCATCTTCTTGGTGCACACGCTTTCCCACCTCCGCCGCTTTGATCCCATAGCTAGGCTCAAATAATAATTGCTTGAGTTCAGCCGCCACCGTATTCGCACTATACTCATGTCGAGCCAGGGTACGCGCCACCCCTAAACGTACTAACCGCATCGCATTATCCGGCTGATCATGAGCATAAGGTACCACCAACATGGGACGCCCAGCACGCAAGGCTTGTCCGGTTGTCCCAACTCCCCCATGATGCACAATCGCCGCCGCATGGGGGAAGATTTGTGAGTGCGGTGCATACTCAACGACAATCACCCCTTGAGGTAACTGTTCTAACGGTAGATTGGGGACTCCCTTGCCCACCAGTAAAACAGCACGGTATCCTAACTGTTGAGCCGCGATCGCACCTTCCAAATAGAAATTCCCTGGAGTCCACACCATTAAGGAACCCAAGGTAAATACAATGGGTGGAGAGCCAGCATCGAGAAACTGGGCTAGTTGATCAGATAAATCCTCCTGTTTTGCGCGATCGTAAAAGGGAAACCCCGTAACCTGAGTTTGGGAATGCCAATCCGGTTGCGGCGATGCTAGAACCTGAGAAAATAGCGCCAGTACCAAATCCGGCGAATGTTGACCTTCAAACACTGGATCATCGCCCGGTGGTAAACCCAATTCCCGACGCAATTGGCGCACTGGCGCACTCCATAAACGGGTTTGCCAACGAAATTGGCGCAGGCGGGAATCATTGGCGACAACGGCTAACGCTTGTTCATAAGGGGAGATAGTTGTGGTTGAAAGGGTTTGGGAATCATAAGCCGACATAAATAGGATCGGAGAGAGAACCGTTGACACCCAAGGAATCCCCGTTTTTGCAGCAACCAATGATCCAGCAAAGCTTAAGTGGTGAGTGAGCAGTAGATCCGCACCACGTACCGCATCAACTAAAGCATTGTACGTCGCCCTGAGATGGGGCATTAATAGATAACAGATTGTGTATTCACTTTCCCGGCGGAACTCTGACAGGATTCCGATAAACTCGCCATCCTGCTGCATATCAATCGGACTATCGTATCGAACCGGAGAAAACTCAATCCCCTCGGCTTCAATCTTGTAACGATAAAGCTCACTTGTGGCAATAACAGCGTGATGCCCTCGTGCTTGCAACTCCAGCGCGATCGCCATATAGGGATGAATATCGCCATAAGAGCCGTAGGCTGTTAAAACAATACGTTTATTGGTCATTTGTCATTTGTCATTCGTCATTTGTCATTTGGTGATTGGTGATTTTCGAGACGAACCAGGGTACGTCTTTCCGGGGCGGGTTTGACGATTATCCTTTTTTGAGACCCTGATGTTACTAAACCCGTCCCTACCGAGTATAAAGACGTAGCTTACTACGTCTGGAACATTTCATTTCCCTCATCCCCCCGTCAACCCCGTTACCTCATCTCGTAACATTCCCGCTTAATCTTGACAACTAATGGTAGTATTATTTTTTAGCCTATCATTGACTTTACAGAATAGCGATGGTGAAAGCCCCTGTGTTTTAACCAGGGGATGAAACTTAAGCGTTGCGTTCAGCAAAGCAACTTTAGTTGCGAGTCTAATCTATCCTGAAAACACTCAAACAATAGTGTAGTATAATGAGTGTTAGATACATGGCAAACGCCCTAGCAAATGTTTACTTTAATTTACGAGTTTAAACTAAAACCAACTAGCGCTCAAATAACCATCTTTGAGGAATGGCTAGAGCAGTGCCGTAGGGTATACAACTACGCTTTAACTGAGCGCAAGAATTGGGTTAATTCTCGAAAATGTCCGGTAAATGCTTGCTCAATTAAAAGTGAGTACATCATACCAGCCGACAAAGAAGCGCCTAATTATTCAAGTCAATGTGAAAATCTAACCCAAGCTAAAAAGAGTATCCCTGAGCTAAAACAGGTACACTCACAA
>NZ_JAVJRX010000094.1:0-18965 GCF_040219735.1 Coleofasciculus sp. G1-WW12-02
TCCCCACTCAGTTAGTTCTCTCCGTGCCGGAGCAAAAGGGGCAAGCCTTCGCCTCTGCCAAACTGCTGTACTCGACTCATAGCCAAAACGAGGCGAAGCCTTCCCCCTTCATCGGATTTCCACGACCCCTGAATCCTTACAAAAGTTGAATACCGTGATTGACGATAAGCAAGTTCCTTTCTTTATTCCTAGAGAATGCATTATCAAAATTTCGGAGGATACTGGCTATGAACCTGATGTCGCGGTGGTGAATCGACCAAACTTAGCGAATGAATCCCGTTGGGAAAGTTCATCAGTGATTGAGCATGGGGAATCGGTGAAACTCGTAGTCGAGGTGGTTTCCACGAATTGGCGTGATGATTATGCCCTCAAAATGACTGACTACGAGAGTATTGGCATTGGTGAATATTGGATTCTAGATTATCTTGGCATAGGTGGGCGGCGTTACATTGGCTCACCCAAGCAGCCAACGTTCACAATTTGCACCATGGTGGATGAGGAATACGAATTACAGCAGTTTCGTGGCAATGAGCGTATCATTTCTCCCACATTCCCAGAATGGGAATTAACGGTCAACCAGATTTTCCATCCAGGTGAATGAGCCAGTGGTTGGTGAATTGCTCCATCATGTTGGGTGGGTAGTCCTTGAGTATCCTGTTTCCCTTTAACAGTAAGCTGTCATGCATATAAATTCGGTATTAGTAGCCAGCAACATTCTCGCACGACAAGGATTTCACCATTGTTGACATTAAGCTTTAAATGCCGAACAGCTTAAAAGTTTTCCTTGCAAGCGGCTATGTCTTCCCTTTGGCGTGGGCTTTTGTATGATTTCTCCATTGATATATTCACTGGCGGGTTTGGTTTCTGGTTGTTGCAGAAATTCTGGCAATGTTAGTGGTTTGGAGAGTGCTTGTACCATTTGGATCGCCTGCAAGGTGAGACGGCAAGTTATAGACTCAATTCTAGTTACAAAGCGACGCGATCGCGCCTTGGTACGATAAACCTATCGTAGTGGCTTGGCACACCTAATTTAGTGGATTAGCCTTATACCCAGAAAACTTATAAAATTAGGGGCTCGCATCCCCTACTACGAACCCAACCTACGATCCTAGACGTTCCACCGGAGGAGTCTCTACAAGTTTCCCCTCTGCTTCCAGAGGCTTCTTGCATCGTGTCTGGAACATTGCTCCCCCTGCACCTGGAACCCCTCCGCTCCCCCTGTTTCTCACGATAGAATAGGTGAAATGACCAGCGATCGCACTGCCTCTGGTCAACTATCTACTAAAATCTCTAAAGTTATTGTATTCAGCGATTTGGCATTAACAGCGAGAGGAGACAAAATTACGCATGGGCAAGGTAGTCGGCATTGACCTAGGGACAACAAACTCTGTGGTAGCCGTCATGGAGGGTGGCAAGCCGGTTGTCATTGCTAATGCAGAAGGTATGCGGACAACCCCTTCTGTGGTGGCGTTTAGCAAGGAAGGGGAACGCTTAGTCGGACAAATGGCACGTCGCCAAGGGGTTCTGAATCCCCAAAATACGTTTTATGGGATTAAGCGATTTGTGGGGCGTCGATATAGTGAACTCAATCCTGAGTCGAAGCGCGTCCCCTATACGATTCGCCGTGATCCAGAAGACGCGATTAAAATTCGCTGTCCCCGCCTGAAGCAGGAATTTTTCCCGGAAGAAATTTCAGCGATGGTACTGCGGAAGTTGGCGGATGAGGCGACTCGCTATCTGGGTGAAGAGGTGACGGGGGCGGTGATTACGGTTCCCGCCTATTTTAATGATTCTCAACGACAGGCGACGCGAGATGCTGGGCGGATTGCGGGTTTGGAGGTGTTGCGAATTCTCAATGAACCGACAGCCGCATCTTTGGCGTATGGGTTAGATCGCCAAGACAGTCAGACTATTTTAGTCTTTGATTTGGGCGGTGGTACGTTTGATGTCTCGATTCTAGATGTGGGGGAGGGTGTATTTGAGGTTAAATCCACCAGTGGGGATACCCAATTGGGGGGAAATGATTTTGACCGCAAAATCGTGGATTGGCTAGCCGAACAGTTCCTCGAAACCGAAGGAGTGGATTTACGCCGCGATCGCCAAGCCTTACAGCGATTGATGGAAGCCGCTGAAAAAGCCAAGATTGAGCTTTCCGGGGTGGGGGTGACGGAGATTAATTTACCCTTTATCACCGCCACCGCAGATGGACCTAAGCATCTGGAAACCCGACTGACTCGTCCCCAGTTTGAGGGATTGTGTGGGGAATTAGTCAGTCGTTTACGTCGTCCCCTAAAACGCGCCTTCAAAGATGCGGGATTAACACCTGTGCAAATTGATGAGGTGGTTTTGGTTGGGGGTTCGACTCGCATTCCCTTAGTTCAACAATTGGTTCGGAGTTTAATTGATAAAGAACCGAATCAAAATGTGAATCCCGATGAAGTGGTGGCGGTTGGGGCGGCAATTCAAGCGGGTATCCTGAGTAATGAAGTTAAGGATGTGCTGTTGCTGGATGTGACGCCGTTATCGATGGGATTAGAAACCATTGGTGGGGTGATGAAAAAGCTGATCCCCCGGAATACGACTATCCCCGTGCGGCGATCGGATATCTTTTCTACGAGTGAAAATAATCAAACCCTCGTAGAAATTCATGTCCTGCAAGGGGAACGGGAAATGGCAAGTGATAATAAATCCCTGGGACGATTTAAGCTGACCGGAATTCCGCCTGCGCCTCGAGGCATTCCCCAAGTGCAAGTAGCGTTTGATATTGACGCTAATGGGATTTTACAGGTAACCGCCCTAGATAAAACCACCGGGCGAGAGCAAAGTGTGACAATCCAAGGTGCATCGACCTTAAATGAGTCCCAAGTGCAACAGATGATTCGCGACGCCGAGGAAAATGCCCAATTAGATCGTCAACGTCGGGAACGAGTCGAGAAGCGAAATCGCGCCGAAACCATGGCGACGGATGCGGAACGTCAACTCAAGGAAGTTACGCTGGATTTTGGCACCCAATTTGCCAGTGCGTATCGGCGGCGGATTGAAGCGTTGGTGCTGGAACTACGAGACGCGATCGCGCAAAATGATGACCGGGGGATTGACCGGGCGCAATCGGATTTACAAGATACTATCTATGAACTCAAACGGGAGGTAAGGTTAGCTTACGCCGAAGATGAGGACGATGACTTTTTTGGCTCAATTCGTCGTGTCTTCACTGGAGAAGACGAAGAGGACGCCTATTGGGAACCCAAACGGCGTGAACCCCGTGAATCCCGTGAACCTTATGATTATGGTGTAGGGACAGGTCGATCCAGTCGCCGACGCGATCGCGATCGTGATAGAGATAGAGAGAAAACCTATTCCCGTCGCGATGTCCGTTCCGCCCCCTTAGAAAATGATTGGGATGAAGAAGATGATGATTGGTTTTAAATAGGTAAAGGCGTAGCATGGCACCTCTGGGTGTAGGGGCGGGTTTTACTGATAACATTTCAGAGAAAACCCTTAACTTAACTCGCACCCGCCCCGATTTGATCCGTTTTATTCATCAACGATATCACCGGAGTTGGGCGAAGCATTTGGGTATAATATTTTGGACAAGTATCATCAGATAGCCCCCCAAATGCTTCGCCCCTACAAATAACGAATGACGAATGACGAATGACGAATTACATAAACAAATGACTGACAATGCAAAACTTTCGGAATTATTACGAGATTTTAGGAGTTCCCCCCGATGCATCCAGTGATGAGATAAAAAAGGCATTTCGGCGACTCGCCCGTAAATATCACCCGGATGTGAATCCAGGGGATAAAGAGGCTGAAGAACGGTTTAAGGATATTAACGAAGCCAACGAAGTCCTGTCTGATCCCAGTCGGCGATCGCAGTATGATCAGGTTGGCAACTTCTTTAAGAAGAAAGGATTTACCCGTAAGGCGGCGAAAACCAATCCTGTGAAAACCACCTTCTCCCGCAATGGTCGGGGGCGGACTTCTAGCCAAGAGGTGGACTATAGTGAGTTTGGCGATTTTAACAGCTTTGTTGAGCAACTCCTCGGACGCCGTCCTCCTCGTCCCGGTATGGGAACGGAACGGACAGGGGGGAGAGTTGAGTCCTCCGATCCGTTTCGCCCAGGAACCCGGAAAACCGCTTATCGAGTTAATCCTAGCGCCCAGCCTAAAGATGTAGAGGCGCGATTAACATTGCCCTTAGAAAAAGCCTATACCGGGGGAATTGAGCGAATTCGCCTCGAAGATGGTCGATCTTTAGAAGTTGAATTACCCGGAAATATGGTCACAAATCAGCGAGTTCGCCTCAAGGGTCAGGGAATCGCTGGTGGGGATTTATTTTTAATTATTACGGTTTCGCCGCATCCATTTTTTAAGCTGAGAGGGTCAGATATTATTTGCCAGTTACCGGTGACAGCAGCCGAAGCGGTATTAGGAACTCCTGTAGAAGTACCGACTCTAGATGGGCGCGTGAAAATGAATATTCCGGCGGGGGTGCAGTCAGGTCAACGATTACGTCTAGCGAATAAGGGGTATCCGATAGAAGGGGAACGGGGTGATCAGTTAGTCGAGATTCAAATTGTGGTGTCAAAAACGCCAAGTCCCGAAGCGCGAGAACTGTATCAGAAATTGTTAGAAATTGAACGGTTTAATCCTCGGCGGGATTTGCCGATTTGAGGGAAAGGTAGAGGATGAAGAGAGTGCGATCGCAAAATATCTCTAAGTAAGCTGTTCGGCATTTAAATCTTAATGTAAATAATTGTGAAATCCTTGTAGTGTGAGCATCTTGCTCACGACCTATACCCAATTTAAATCCGTGACAGCACAATATCTCGTGAAAAATTAATGTTGAGGTAAACTGACAAACTAAGATTCTTGCAGGCTAAGATTTCTGCGTTCAATAAGTTTTAGTCGGATGTCTCCATGAACAGATCGAGTAATTGGATAAAAATATGCCCAAACTAAACCTCCCATCAACAAAAACGCAGGTATAAAACTAATCAGCAAGCGAATTGTCCACAAGGCTGAATCAGGTTGATTTGGAGGTAACAGTTCAGATCCAGTTGAGATGAATCCAGACCTATCTAAGGCTTGACCTATGAAAAATAATGAGATGGCAACAGCAATTTTGTTTACTAGTGCAAACAAGCCATAGAAAATTCCCTCGCGCCGTTGTCCAGTTTTGAGTTCATCGAAATCAACCACATCCGGAAGCATTGACCAAGGTACGATATAAGCTGTAGACATCCCTAGTCCAATGATTACAGCAAGACTATACATTAATCCCACTTGATTAGGTTGTAAGAAACATAGTCCTATCGAAGCAAAAATAGTTAAAGGGATGCCCATACAATAGATAGCACGTTTACCTCGACGTTTCGCGATCGCACTCCAAACAAAGAGCATACTGAAGGCTGTTCCTTGAGCAGTAACTACCATTTGAGCCAAGTGGCGATTGGGTAATCCCATACAATTAATAACAAAATAAGGTAGAATTGCCGTCATAATTTGAATACTTAACCAAGAACATAAATGAATACCAATAACGCAGATAAAGGGAAAATTGCTCAAGGTTATTTGCAATTGTTGCCGAAGGTTTAAATTTGGATTCACCTGCCCCCGTTGTGTTTCCATTTGCTTGTACCGTTTTGAAGTACCCCAAATACATAATAAAAATGCCAACATAGAGACTATTGCACAAATTGCTGCTACGAGCAAATATTTTTGTTTTAGGTTGTCAGATCTAGCCAATATAATCTGTGCTAAACCCCAATAAAGAATATTTGCACCAATAGTAAAGGCAGCTTTAAACTTAACTAAGCTGAGAGGTTGGTTATAGTCTTGAGTGAGTTCAGCAGCCAGAGTATCGTAGGGTAAAACAACGGAAGTGTAGGCGGTGGATAGTATAAAAACAATTCCGCCGTAATAGGTAAAACGTAGCAATTGATTCGAGCTTAGAGAAATAAACCCTAGTAATCCAAAGCCAAGCACCAAAGTAATTGATCCCGCCAACATCCACGGGTAGCGCCGACCGAAGGAGGAACGAGTACGATCACTCAAATAACCAATGATCAGATCATTAATAACACCCCACCCTCTGCCAATAAACAAGACCATTCCTGCAAAGGCAGGCTCTTATCTTGCTACGTTGATCAGGAAAAATATAAGTAAAAAATCAAAAACATTGCGATAAAGCTCCACGCCTATTGCTCCGAATCCATAGGCAAGTTTTGTTTGAAAGTTTAAGTTGTCGCTAGTACTTCTTAGGGGAACAGGATTAGACATTGAAGAAGATTGCAACTCTTTGAGACAGATTATGCCACTTCCGATGATAAATGGCAATAGCAAGAGCATGGTACTAAATTTGAAATCAACTCAAACGCTGGCGCAGCCACAATGCCAATAGAGGTAGAGCCAGTCGATAATTTTGCTCGGAGCCATAAATCAAGCCTTTGTGTTGCAATCCCGCGATCGCGCCTTGGAGACTTCCCCCTCTGGATAGGTAATGTTTGTGAATATAATCGCGACTTTGCGGCTTGTCCGTCGGATCTAGCGCCAAAGACTCCAACAGATGCGCCTGATTCGCCGGAAGCAGCATGAGTAATGACTCGAAAACCATGGATAGGTCGGATAATAGATCTTGGATTGCCTGCTGGATGTGGCGATCGCGAATTAACCCGTCAGCCACCCGCACCGACTGGAGGCGTCGCACCAGTGCGGAAGCATCGCCTAAATGCCCCTGTACCGCATTGACAAACAATTCCAAGGCTTGCGATCGCGGATCGAATGTCAACTCTTGGGTATGCAAGACTTCTTGCGCCCAAGCCGCCACCACATCATCGGCTAAGGGAGCAAGCTGCACGATTTCTAAACTATTCCCCGGTTCATCAGGATGAATGCTAATTTCTGCGATCGTTGCCACCAATACATAACTCACCTGAGTCTGACGCTCGATCTCTTGCTTCAAAAAATTTTCCCACACCCCATGACGATCCCAAGAGCGAATGTGGGGGAAGCTTTCCAAAATTAACACTACCCGTTCACCTGTAGATTCGGCTAATTCTTGTAGGAAATCCAGTAATCCCTCAAATGCTTTCCATTGCTGCTCTTGACTTTTTACCCGAATTGGTTTGAGCTGTGCTCTACCTCGTCCGTTATCATGGAGGACAAATAATTCAACCGCCTTGTGTTCAATCCACTCTTGCATGAGAGCGTGAGCTGTTGCACTGGGAAACGTCTGATTGATGCTCTCGCACAGCAATTGCACGAAGCGCTGACCATCAGTCACCCGGATACAGTCAACTTCCAAGATTTTCACGCCAACTTCCCGAGCCGCCCGCCGTACCAGACTCCGACGTCCGCTTCCCGGTACTCCCACAATCAGCAGGTTGCCGTCATGGGCTAAAACCTGGGTGATTCGCTGGAATTGCGCTTGCCGTCCAACCAACTGAAACGGTGTTGATACATCCAAAATGGTCACGGTTTTAGTATCCTGATCGCAAGAGTAGACAGGTTCCGACGGTACGCCTTCACTCCTTCGGCAGCCGCCCACGGTATTGGCAGGCGACTCAGGGCTGAGGTTAAGTATTGATTTGCCACGAATCGGTTCTCTAATCCGGCTATTGCATGTTTTATCATGTCGCTCCCAAGCTCAAACCAACCCATTGGTGTGGTATGAGTCTATCGTCTGTATTGACACTTTTCAATAGTGTCAGCCTTTTTTAGCACTATTAAAACGTGCTATATATGTTTTAGCACCTTTTTCCAAGACAGCATAGCCGTGTTAGCTTGTTCCGCAAGAAGCCTCGCGCTGTACTCGTTGGCGAAGCCTTCTCCGAAGGAGTAGAGTCAGCGTCGAGATGAATTGCGGGGTCAACGTAGGATAGGTCGATAAACAGGAGGAAAACAAATGAGAACTGCGTACCAGTACCGATTGCGCCCAACAAAACAGCAGGCTGTCAAAATAGATAGATGGTTGTCTATGCTTTGTAGTCAGTACAATTACTTGTTGGGTGATAGGTTTAATTGGTGGGAGCAAAACCGCTCTCCAGTCAATGCTTGTCCTCTTGTTTGTCGCCTGCCAGAGTTTCGGGACAATCCTGACTATTACTCTCAAAAGAAAACATTACCTAAGCTCAAGAAAACACATCCTTGGTACGGCGAGATATATTCTCAAGTTCTTCAGGATGTAGTCAAGCGAGTCAAGGCAACGTTTGACCGCTTTCTTAAAGGTGACTGTAATGGCAAACGTAGCGGTAAGCCAAGGTTCAAGTCTCGGAGTCGCTACCGTACCTTCACCTATCCCCAAATGAAGGATGGATGTTTGCAGGGGAGCTTGATAAACTTGCCGATGTTTGGCAAAGTCAAAGTTTTCCTGCATCGTCCTATTCCTGATGGCTTCAAAATCAAAACAGCATCTGTTACAAAGAAAGCGGATGGCTATTACTTGACGTTATCCCTGGAAGACAAAACTGTTCCTGAAATCAAGCCAGATTTCAACCCGGATAAAATCGCTGGGGTTGATATGGGTTTAAAGGAGTTTTTGACAACTTCCGATGGCGAAACCGTTACCATTCCACAACATTATCGTAAAACTCAAAAACGCCTACGAGTTATCCAGAAACGGGTATCACGCAGGAAAAAAGGAAGTAACGGCAGACTTAAAGCCATTAAACAACTAGGAAAACAACATAAAACAGTTGCAGACAAGCGCAAGGATTTTCACTTCAAAACAGCGAAATGGCTGTTATCAAAATATGACGTAATCGCTCACGAGGACCTGAACGTCAAAGGACTTGCTCGTACAAAGTTGGCTAAGTCTGTGTTGGATGCTGGGTGGTCAAGCTTTCTGTCGATACTGACAAACAAAGCCGAAAATGCTGGTTTGTTGGTTGTACCAGTAAGCGCTCACAATACCTCACAAGATTGCTCCAATTGCGGTGAGAAAGTACCCAAAAAGGTGCATATTCGTTGGCATGACTGTCCTCACTGTGGGTGCAGCCTTGACCGCGATCATAATGCAGCCATAAATATAAAAAACAGGGCGGCTGGGCAGACCGTCCTTAAAGCCAAACGCCTTCTAAGCAATAGCCGGATTGGTTTGGAAGCCTACACCGTACTCAAAGAGTCGGTGTAGGAGCTGTCACAAACATGCCTATTCGCCACCATACTGTGCGGATTTTTCGGCATCATCTTAAAAAAGACGCTAGCACGGCATCATCAGACCTTAGAACAGCGAGATTAAGAAGCACAATACCCCATGAGTACATTAACGATTGCCTGGATCGCACTACCGATGTTTGTGGGGTTCAGCATTTATCTGTTCCCCAAACTTGACCGATATCTCACACTGGGCGTCGCCCTGGTTTCTGTTGGATATGCGTTGCAGTTATTATTTGTGGCTAAATCGCCGATAAACCTGCAATTATTGGATAATTTTGGCGTCACCTTAATCGCTGACCAATTGAGCGGTTTTTTTATATTGACCAATGCTCTGGTAACAACCGCCGTTATACTTTATTGTTGGCACACCAATAAGACGGCTTTCTTTTTTACACAGACGATTATTTTACATGGCAGTGTCAATGCCACCTTTGTCTGTGCCGATTTAATCAGCTTATATGTGGCGTTAGAGGTCATTAGTATTGCCGCATTTCTGTTAATTGCCTATTCCCGAACGAATCGTTCGATTTGGGTGGCTTTACGTTATATGTTTGTCGGCAATGTGGCAATGCTGTTTTATCTGGTAGGTGCGGTTTTAGTTTATCAGGCAAATTATTCCTTTGCTTATGAGGGGTTGAGTAATGCACCCATCGAGGCAATTGCTTTGATCTTTCTGGGACTGCTGAGTAAGGGGGGTATCTTTGTATCGGGATTATGGTTACCGTTGACCCACTCGGAATCGGAGACACCGGTGTCGGCGTTGTTATCGGGGGTTGTGGTGAAAACGTCTGTGTTTCCCCTGGTGCGCTTTGCGTTGATGGTGCCAGAGGTTGATCCCATTGTTAGAGTCTTCGGCGTGGGAACCGCGCTGCTGGGAGTCGGTTATGCCGTCTTTGAAAAAGATACCAAGCGCACGCTAGCGTTTAGCACCATTTCCCAATTAGGCTGGATACTCGCTGCACCAGAAGTCGGTGGTTTTTTTGCCCTAGCCCATGGATTGGCGAAATCAACGCTGTTTTTGATCGCGGGTAACTTACCCAGCCGAAACTTTAAGGAACTTAAAGAGCAGCCGATGAATACCGGACTCTGGATTGCCCTCGTCATGGCTAGCCTCTCGATTTCTGGTTTTCCCTTGTTCGTCGGCTTTGGCGCGAAGGTACTAACGTTGAAAAACGTCCTACCTTGGCAATGGCTATGGATTGTCATGAACCTGGGGGCGGTGGGAACCGCGATGGTGTATGCCAAATTCATCCTTCTGCCCCATGGAAAAGGGAAGCCTGTTCGAGCCAGTTTCTGGACTCCAATCCTACTACTGCTCGGTGCGCTGATTGCCGCAAGCGGGATGTATTTAGAAGGATACACCCTGTTAAATATCACCAAAAACCTGGCAATCATCGGCGTTGGAAGGTGGACATACGTTTTAATTTTTCAACGAGTGGTACTCAAAGTACCCCGTATGCTTGAGCAATTGGAGCATCTAATCGGGGTGATGGTAGTGATGAGTCTAGCGTTGATTCTTCTATTCAAGATGGTATTGGCATGATTGCCCGAATGCCCATCAGCAATCTTTATCGAAAATTCTGCGATCGCTCTGAAGTTTATAGATGTCAATGGGATGTAAGCTGATGAACGATAATCCCTTTTACAAAACGACAATGCAAAACCGTGCCTTAGATTTTCCCATTTTGATTGTTGATGCCGACTTCCACTCAAAGAATGCTGCGGGTGTTTTCATGCGGAAGCTGGCAACGGAACTAGAAAACCTGGACTTTAAAATCTTGAATTTAGAAACCTACACCGATGCAGCAACTGTAGCTGGAGGCTTCAACGCCTTCTCCTGTATCTTGGTTTCCGTAGAAGGCTCTGAGGAGGGAGTCAACTTTGAAGCGCACTTGCAAGCTTTGCTAAAAGCTGCCCATCAGAAGAACGAGAACGTACCAATCTTCTATGTAGGCGAACGGAAAACTGTTGAGGAGTTGCAGCTACAATATCTCAGTCAGGTAGAAGGCGTAATTTATCTGTTTGAGGATACCTCTGAGTTCCTCGCTCGCCAGGTTGCCCGTGCTGCCCAAGATTATCTTGAGCATTTGTTGCCTCCTTTTTTCAAAGCAATGGTGAAGCACGCCGAGGAGTCCGCCTATTCCTGGCATACACCGGGACACGCCGGGGGAGTAGCCTTTATCAAAAGCCCTGTAGGTCGAGCTTTTCACCAGTTCTACGGCGAGAACGCTTTCCGCACTGACCTGTCGATCTCCGTGCCTGAACTAGGATCGCTCCTCGATCACACCGGTCCTATCGCTGATGCTGAGATAGAGGCGGCACGCAATTTTGGGTCTGACCACACCCTTTTCGTCATCAACGGTAATTCCACCGCAAACAAGATTGTATGGCACGGGATGGTGGGTCGCGATGATATTGTTTTGGTCGATCGCAACTGCCATAAGTCTATTTTGCATAGCATTGTGATGACTGGGGCTATCCCCGTCTATTTCACGCCATCACGGAATGAGCATGGCATTATCGGACCGATTAGCCTGGATCAATTCTCACCGCAAGCAATTGAGGCGAAAATCGCGGCGAATCCCCTTGCCCGCAATTACGCTAACAAAGCACGGATGGCGGTGGTAACGAACTCGACCTATGACGGTATCTGCTACAACGCAGATGCGATCAAGGAGCAAATTGGAGACGCAGTGGATGCCCTACATTTTGACGAGGCGTGGTTTGCTTATGCGGCTTTCCACGAGTTCTACGAGGGTCATTACGGTATGTCAGAGAGTTCTCCACGAGCTGAACATCCCATCGTGTTCGCAACTCAGTCCACTCACAAACTTTTGGCAGCCTTCTCCCAAGCGGCGATGGTTCATGTCAAAAATAGCCAGAAGCAGTCCATCGATTTCCGTCGCTTCAATGATGCCTTTTTGATGCACACTTCCACCTCGCCCAATTACCCGATCATGGCTTCCATCGATGTGGCATCACGGATGATGGCAGGACGCGGCGGGCGTACCCTCCTGCAAGAAACCATTGATGAGGCAATCACATTCCGACGGCTGATGCGTGACATGGGTAAGGAATTTGATCCGAGTGACTGGTGGTTTTCTACCTGGCAACCTGAAGACGTTCCCCTCAACAACGATTCGGTCAAGATAGAGGATTGGCAGCTACAAGCAGAAGCGAACTGGCATGGTTTCGCCAACCTCACTTCGGGTCAGGCAATTCTCGACCCGATTAAAGTCACCATTATCTGTCCTGGAGTAGGCGCAGGGGAAGGAGAGGTTGGTATCCCGGCGGCAGTTGTTTCCAAGTTCCTCTGGGAGCAGGGACTCACTGTAGAGAAAACTGGGATATACTCCCTCCTAGTGCTATTCTCCATTGGCATCACCAAGGGGAAGTGGAGTACGTTGCTAACGGAACTGATCAAGTTCAAGCGTCTCTACGATACCAACGCGCCCCTCGATATCGCCCTCAAGAGCGTTGCGCCACACAATGCTGCACATAGCAAGGGTCTGCGCGACCTTTGCACTGCAATCCACCAGAGCTACCGTGCCAACAATCTATTACAAGCTATTCATGATATGTATCTGACGCTTCCCGAACCAGCGATGCGTCCAGCCGATGCCTACAATGCCTTGGTACATGGTCATGTTGAGCCTGTAGATATTGAGGAAGCAATTGGTCGCATCTCTGCAAGTATGGTAGCTCCTACCCCCCCAGGAATCCCCGTGATTATGCCTGGAGAACGCTTCATCCCGGAAAGCCGCTCGATTATCGAGTACCTCAAGTTCACACGCGAATTTGATCGTCAGTTCCCCGGCTTTGAAAATGAAATCCACGGGCTGCGGATCGAGGAAAGTGGATCAGGGAAGCGCTACATGATTGATTGCGTTAAAGAATAGTAACCGTTTTCTTTTGTCCGACTACTTAAGGCAGGTTAAAACGAATACCACGCTCCTCATATTCTGGTGGGCAATGCCCACCCTACGGTATATCAAAGGTTTCGGCGATGCCCAAATGCCAATTCTCAGTGCCGTTAAGGTTACTCGCTTCTGGCTTCCTTGAGTATGACGAATGACGAAAATCATCATTTCCCCTGCTCAAAGCAATCCGTTGCTGTGGCATGAGTCTATGGTTGGCATTGACACTTTCCAATAGTGTCCATCTTGGTTAGCACTATTAAAACGTGCTATATATGTTTTAGCACCTTTTTCCAGGACAGCATACCCGTGTTAGAAGCCTGCATATTTGCCACCATCCTGTGCGGATTTTTCGGCATCATCCTGAAAAAAAACCTGGTGATGAAGATCATCTCCATGGATGTGATGAGTACGGGGGTTATTGCCTATTACGTGCTGATCGCATCACGCAAAGGTGAAGCCTTGTTCACACCGATTATTTCCGTCGAAAATGGGATTATTTCCAACATCGAAAATGGCGCTTACTCTGATCCAGTTCCCCAAGCGGTGATCTTGACCGCGATTGTGATCGGCTTTTCGATTCAAGCCCTGATGCTAGTCGGTGTGATGAAGCTAGCACGGGATCATCCCACCTTAGAAAGCAGCGAGATTGAGAAACATAATACCCCATGAGTACATTGACGATTGTCTGGATAGCACTACCGCTATTTGTGGGGTTCAGCATTTATCTGTTCCCCAGACTTGACCGATATCTCGCACTGGGCGTCGCCCTGGTTTCGGCTGGATATGCATCTCACTTATTTGTGGCTCAGTCAACCTTAACCCTGCAATTATTGGATAGTTTCGGCGTCACCTTAATCGCTGACGAATTGAGCGGTTTTTTTATATTCACCAATGCCCTAGTCACAAGCGCCGTTATCATCTATTGTTGGCACACCAATAAGACGGCTTTTTTTTATACACAGATGATTATTTTACATGGCTGTGTTAATGCCGCCTTTGTCTGTGCCGATTTCATCAGCTTATACGTGGCGTTAGAGGTCATTGGTATTGCCGCATTTCTATTAATTGCCTATCCCCGAACGAATCGTTCGATTTGGGTGGCGTTGCGCTATCTGTTGTTCAGCAATGTAGCAATGCTGTTTTATCTGATGGGTGCGGGGTTGGTGTATGAGGCGAATTATTCTTTTGCTTATGAGGGTTTAAGCAATGCTCCCATCGAGGCAATTGCCTTGATTTTTCTGGGACTGTTGAGTAAGGGGGGTATCTTTGTATCGGGATTATGGTTACCCTTGACCCACTCAGAATCTGAGACACCGGTGTCGGCGTTGCTATCGGGGGTTGTGGTAAAAGCCGGGGTGTTTCCCCTGATGCGCTTTGCTTTGATGGTGCCAGAGATTGATCCCATTGTCAGAATCTTCGGCGTAGGCACAGCTGTGCTAGGAGTCGGTTATGCCGTCTTTGAAAAAGATAGCAAACGAATGTTGGCATTTCACACGATTTCGCAGTTAGGCTTTGTCCTAGCAGCACCCGAAGTCGGTGGTTTTTATGGGCTAACCCACGGGTTAGTCAAATCAGCGCTGTTCTTAATAGCGGGAACCTTACCTAGCCGTAACCTCAAAGAACTGCACCATCAGCCGATGAATACCCCAATTTGGATTGCCCTAGTCATCGCCAGTTTCTCTATCTCCGGCTTTCCCCTATTGTCTGGTTTTGGGGCGAAGGTTTTGACGATGGAAAATCTTTTGCGCTGGCAAGTGATTGGCATGAATATTGCGGCTTTGGGAACGGCAATATCCTTTGCCAAATTCATTTTTCTACCTCACAAACCACAAGGAGAGGGAAATGCCCAGCCCGGTTTCTGGTTAGCCATGATTATATTAATCGGGGGTTTAATTTTAGCAAATGTTGTGTATTACGAGGCGTATACGGTTAAGAATATCGTGAAACCACTGGCAACTATCGCACTTGGATGGTTGGCATATTTTTTGATTTTTAAACGACTTTCCATCAAACTCCCTCGTATGCTTGAGCAATTCGATCATCTGATTGGGGTGATGAGTTTAATGTTGCTGCTGCTGTTTGGGATGGTATTCGCTTAATCTCAAACTCTTACAAATGACTAATGACCAATGACCAATGACCAATGACAAAATATGATTGGACATCTGAATTTGATATTGCGATTAACCATCTGGTTTTTGCTCACCGCTAGTCTGAGTGTGCCAAATATCATCATTGGCATCGCCGTCGCCCTTCTCTTGCCGGGACGCCCCAAAACTTCGGAATCCATAAAGGATTGGTTGCGAGTTTTGGGGGAAGTACTTGTGGCGATTCCCCAGGCGTATTTTGAGGCATTTGAAATTATGCTCCGTCCTCATAAGTACGAAGATGTAATTATGGAACGAGTCAAACCCCAGCGTACACCCGGACTGATTTTTCTCGATATATTTTTAATTACGTTTACACCCAAAACCATTGTTTTGAAATACCACGAGGAAGGCTCGTATGAAGTTCACAGAATTAGCCGGAGGAAACGAACATGAATTGGATTTTAATTAGCATGATTTTGGCGCTACTTATCCCCATGTATGAGGCATGGCAGGATGATGATATTTGGCAAAAAATGTTGGCATTTGCCAGTATTGCCACCAAAACCTCAATTATGATTCTGGTCGTTTCTGTCTTGCGGGATGACTGGATGATCGGAGTTGTCGGGGTGATCATCCTGAGTGTGGGGAATGCCGGATTAATGTTGTTGGCACATATCCTTAAACGAATCAATGATTCAGCGAAAGAGTCCTACTATGATCAACGTGCTTAGTTATATCTGTATCGGGTTAGGAATTGTCTTCTGGTTTTGGGGAACCTTTCCGTTGATTGGTCACCGATCTGTACTCTTTAAACTGCATACTCTTTCGGTGGCAGATACTCTGGGTTCAATGAGTATTATCGTCGGATTGTTGCTAAAAATACCCAGTGAATGGCCCCTACTGATTCTTGCCATTATTTCGTTGGCGATTTGGAATACGGTGCTGGGGTATGTGTTGGCATATTGTTCGAGTAGCGGGGAGGAATTGGACTATGAATGAAAGTGATATCTATGTGATCATCGCCCTGATGCCTTTGGCTGCTTGTATGTTAGTTTTTCAGGTGAATCCCTACCATGCTCTGGTGATTCGGGGCATCTTAGGAGCGGTGGCGGCATTAGTTTATGCAGTTTTGGGGGCGGCGGATGTGGCGTTGACCGAAGCCTTGGTGGGTACTATGCTGGCGATTACGCTATATGCCGTGGCGGTGCGTTCATCCCTAACCCTGCGTCTGGGTGTACTTGAAGAGAGTGGCGCTAAAGCGCCGACTACGAACGATGAGAGCCATGATTTTGGGCAACTGATGGATGATTTACGCACCATTTTTCGCAAACATTACATGCGTATCGAGTTAGTCCCGTACACGGATCAGCAGGCTTTGCATGGGGCGCTGATGGATAAAGAAATTCATGCCACTTGTACGCGATCGCACCAAGCTGAACTGGAGGCTCAAGACCCGACAGCACCTGAGTCTGAGACGCCATCCTATCACACCGCGACTCGGGTTCAACGCCTCTATGACATCATGCGAACCGAACTGTCGTCACCCGCGACACATTTAACCTATATTAATACACCAGATTTAGGGGAGGGACATTGATGAAATGGATCTACATTGCAGCCGGGATAGCGCTGTATATCATATTCCTAATCATGCCCAATATGCCTAATTCGGCACCGGATTTATCCGATAACTCTATCGTCGATTTAATTGCACAAGACAGTGGAGTGTCCAATGTGGTTTCGGGTATCATTTTCCGGAATCGGTTGTATGACACGATCTTTGAAGTGGTTGTATTTACGATCGCGATTATGGGTGTCCGGTTTCTGCTGGCAGATGAAAAGCCATTCTGCACGATCTATCAGTTTACCGATCAACCCTCGATGATTCTGGCGCGTTTGGGAGCAACCATTTCCGCCTTAGTGGGTATCGAATTAGCGATTCGGGGACACTTAAGTCCCGGCGGCGGGTTTGCGGCTGGGGTAGCTGGGGGAACCGCGATCGGCTTGGTGGCGATTACCTCATCAACGGAGTGGATGCAGGGAATCTATAAACGCTGGCACGCCTCTAGATGGGAGAAAGTTTCGGTTTTGGTTTTTATTGTCCTGGCAGTGATCACTCTGGCTGGAGTCGAGTTACCCCATGGAAATTTAGGCGCACTGCTCAGCGGCGGGATTATTCCCCTGCTCAATATCCTAGTCGCCGTAAAAGTCGCCTTGGGTTCCTGGGCAGCTATTTTAGTTTTTGTTCATTATCGGGGGTTGTTGTGAGCGCGTGAACTACTCAGGCTTACTTCGTAGAAGCCTGAGCTTCTGATCTCACAGGGGATTGCGTCAGCTTAGATTTACACCCAAGCTTCGGTCTCACATCCCCTCCTCGACTCAGCAGTCCCAGTCCCTGAGACCGATAAAATTCTGATGCCTTCCGCTCTGATATTTGAGTAGAGCGTTACCGTCTCTATCGTGGTGAGTGCCACAGCTAGGGCAAGTCCATGACCTAACCTCTAAGGGCATCTCGTCCACCTGATAATGGCAGTTTGAGCAGAGTTTTGAACTGGGAAACCATCGGTCAATCTCTACCAATACCTTACCCTCAACTTCAAGTTTGTAAGATAAGAAATTGACAAACATCCCCCAGCCTACATCAGAAATTGCTTTGGCTAGTTTAGGGTTACGATAGCGAAGCGTTAGCGAGTCTTCGAGCGTCACCATGCCCTTAGTATTCAAGCTTTCGACTACAATGACTTGGTTTTCGTCAACAAGCTTTCTGGATAGCTTATGTAAGTAGTCTTGACGGACATTAATAACTCGTTCGTGAACCCTAGCTACCAGTTTTCTGGCTTTATCTCTTGAATTGCTCCCCTTCTCCTTTCTGTCTAATTTTCGTTGCTTCCGCTTGAGGTTACGCTCATGTTTGGCTAGGTGCTTAGGGTTGGCAAACTTAGAGGTCTTGACCCCATCGTTAACAATGGCAAAATCCTTCAGCCCTAGATCAATCCCAGCTACTTTGCCATCGGTGCTAACAGGTGGGTTATCCCCTTCTGCCTCGGTCAAGACGGATGCAAAATACTTTCCCGATGGCGTCATGCTTACCGTTACCGTCTTGATTGTTCCTTCTATGGGTCGGTGTAATTTAGCCTTGACTACGCCAACGCGACCCGGAAATTTGAGGCAATCACCTGCAACCTCGACTGATTGAGGATACTGTATGGACTGCCTATTCTTTTTAGCCTTGAACCTTGGGTATTTGGCTCTACCATCGAAAAAGTTCTTATAGGCAGTCACCAGATTGAGCGTAGTAGCCTGTAACACCTGAGAATAACACCCAGATAACCAGGACGTTTCTTCCTGTCTCTTCAGTTTAGGTAAAAGTGCATTCAATGCAGAACGGTTCAAGCCTAGAGATGTAGTCAAAAGCGCGTTAATGAACTCGACCACCGTTCGCTTTTATAGCGTCCTCCAAAAGAATAGCGCAAGATGCCTATTGGCATTATTCGGTTAGTATTCTAACTAGCAAATGTTTACTTTAATTTACGAGTTTAAACTAAAACCAACTAGCGCTCAAATAACCATCTTTGAGGAATGGCTAGAGCAGTGTCGTAGGGTATACAACTACGCTTTAACTGAGCGCAAGAATTGGGTTAATTCTCGCAAATGTCCGGTAAATGCTTGCTCAATTAAAAGTGAGTACATCATACCAGCCGACAAAGAAGCGCCTAATTATTCAAGTCAATGTGAAAATCTAACCCAAGCTAAAAAGAGTATCCCTGAGCTAAAACAGGTACACTCACAA
>NZ_JAVJRX010000095.1:0-45360 GCF_040219735.1 Coleofasciculus sp. G1-WW12-02
GGACAAGCTGGCGTTTTCGATTGGGATTCAACTTCTAACACTAAGGCTTTTTCAAGGTTTTTTTTAGATTTAACTATAACGCCTTGCAAACTAAGAAGTTGAGTAAGCTGTTTCTTCATTTTTCGACTGTGTTTATTCAGGTATTAACTAACATTTTAGCATAATAAGTCCTGAAGAACCCTTGGCATTCCCCTCAAGCAACTGTTGATAAAGTTTGCCTAGTGATAGGGATTCAGCCATAATATCCTATCCGTCTGCCAATACAGCAAGAGGAATCCAAGGTGTAGGGGCGGGTTTGACCGATAACGTTCTGAAAGCAACCGATAACTTGACTAAACCCGCCCTTGCCATGTCCTTGACACAAGGTAATTGTTACAATACCAAGTTAGCTACCCCCGTTATAACCTAGTCCGCGCGATCGCTTGAAACGGTTTTCTGTGTCAATCTGTGTCATTTAAGCGTGAGTTTACAGCAGAATGTGATTAAATCGGTGTCATCTGTGTTCTCACAAATTATCTGGATCAACGCCTAGCGATCGCAGTTTCTCCTCTAACAATTTTGTTCGTTGTCGCTCTTGTTGAGCCAGTTGTTCTGCTTCTGTTGCGCGTTGTTTCTCCTGAGCAATCTGTTCTTCTGGCGTCAATATCCTTTGTCGTTGCTCATCGTACCAATACAACCACTCTCGATTTATTCCCTGATAGCTGCCTCGTTCTGTTCCTATCCCTAATCCGATTTCCGGTAACCACACCGGATTACCAAACTGTAACTCATATACCCCATCCACTAACCTATAAACTTCCAACGGGGCTTTACGACGCCGCAGGGGATTGTACACTACATAGTAGAGTACCCCCATTTCCCGATAGATTTTTTTCTTGCTGCTATATTCGCCGCGACGCTTGTGAGATACTACCTCCAGCACCAACATGGGTACAACCTGCTCTTCCCATAACACATAAGACAGGCGCAAGTCTTCATCAATAAATCGTTGTACCCCCAAACTCAAAAACCCATCGGGTACAATCGCTGGTTCTTTGGGGTGATAATAAATTCCCATGTCTACGCCAAAGAACCAATCCCAGCGATTCTCCCACAACAGCGCTAGGACAGCTTTAAGTAATGAGGGAATCAAATCTTGCAGTTCATTATCCACTGGCGTATCGTCAGAATCAGGCAGCTCTTCTGCACAGGGGAAGCAATCTAATGGGTTGTACTCTAGCATGAGTCGGTCAGGGAGCGACAACTAATTTCATTGTATTTGATTGGTCATTCATCAAACTCTTTCTGGATGCCAACCGCGTTTTGGATGCGATCGCTCTTTCTATGTTCTTGTCTGCAAGCTTCTTTATCGAGTTTATAGGTAGGCACATTTTCCCACGATGAAAAGTATACCATGAACCAACAGGCGATCATACTTACTAATGACAATTTCTACCTCAACCGTCGCACCGCTTCTAGATCATCATCAGTGACGCCATTTACCACAAGGGCGCACGTCTGTGCGCCCCTACCAAGAACCATCCATTCTATTAGGTTTGTGATCGCAGTCCCTACTCGCCCAAATCTTGATCTAAAACCCTAATCATTTTCCTCGCGATTTCTACTTTGCCGGTTTACAGATGTGGGGACACAATTACCATATTCGATTGAGAAAGATAGGAAACGGTTTTCTGTGTCAATCTGTGTCATTTAATCGTGAGCCGGCGGCAGGGTGTGATTCAATCGGTCTCATCTGTCCTGCAATAAAGGGTGTGGAGCAACTAAGAGCGATCGCCATCTCTCTTCTAACAGTTGACGCGAAATCTATCGGCAAGACAACGCTACTACGAGCGAGCGGACTTATGTTTAGAACAGATCGCAAAATTCTGGCTTTAAATCCCGCTCCATTAATGCTTCTACTGCTTCTTGGGGCGTAATTTTATGGTTGAGTAGACGATAAACTTGCCGACAGATGGGTATGGGGATCTGCTCTCGATTAGCAATTTTAACCAATACGTTGGCTGTATTTACCCCTTCGGCTGTACTTTGCAATTCTTCGAGAATTTGCTCCAATCTTTTCCCCTGGGCTAAACCGTAGCCGACCCGATAATTACGGCTGAGTATACTACTACAAGTGGCTAGCATATCGCCCAAGCCCGATAATCCGAAGAAGGTTTCTGTTTGTCCTCCTAAGTGAGTCCCGATCCGAAGGATTTCAGTTAACGCACGGGTAATTAAGGCAGATTTGGCATTGGTTCCCAATTGTAGACCATCACAAACCCCAACCGCGATCGCAATCACGTTTTTCAGAGTTCCTCCCAGTTCTGTACCAATGGGGTCTGGACTGGTGTAGACTCGGAAGAGACTGGAGGAAAATACCGTTTGCACTTCCTCAGCGGCTGCCATATCTGTACTCGACACCACTGTGGCGGCGGGGAGTTCTTGCTCAATTTCTTTGGAGAGATTTGGACCTGAAAGTACCACAATCGGATGGTTAGGAAAGTCGGCTTCCCAGATTTGAGAAGGGGTACGAGTCGTTTCCGGGTCTAATCCCTTGGTGGCGGTAATAATTGTCACATAATCCGGTAAACCAATTTCTTGAATCTTCGCCGCCGTCGTCACTACCCCTTTCATGGGAATCGCAGAGACTAGCATATCAATATCCGCCAATACCTCTTCTAGGGATTCGGTGCTGCTGCGAGACCAAAGTCGAACCTGATGATTCTTATGTCTAGCAATCGTTGCCAAGGCTTGACCCCAAGCACCAGCGCCGAGAATGGCGAGGGTGGCTTCTGGTGCAGGTCGGCGCGTGGATTGTGCATGAGCCTGACTGGCTTGTGGGTTCTGATCAGCTTGAGATGAGCTGGATTGAGAATTTGTCAGATTGCTCACCATAGATTTGATGTATTGAACTCAATAATTTATAGGTCAAGTTAATGGTCAAAGGCAAAAGAATCAGATGCATTCTTTTGCCTTTAAAAAGATTATCAACTCACTGTTTGTGTCTGTTTCTGAGTCGCTATCGCGTAATTGGGAATACAATTGGCTTCCATATAAGCGCGATACTCCTCAACTTGGCGATCGCACTGTGCCGAACTCCAGCCCCCATATTGAGACAGGGTGTCGGTTAGCACGGGCAGAATATCAAAGCCATAGTTGGTATGCATGGCTAAGCTAGTACGGCGACGGGCAATATCCACCAACGTCCGCGCAAATTCCGACTGCACCGCATAGATAATTTGGGCTTTAATATCGGGCAAGTTCGGTGTAATCCCTTGTGCTAATTCCGGTTCCTCGTCCGTTAGCGCTAAAATATCCAACGCCTTAGCCCCATATATATCAAACAGGTGATGGATTGTCGCCAAGGGTAATGAGGTGCGATAGTCTTGCAGCGCTTTTTCTAGGCGCGGATCACTGGGTAAAATGGCTCCCGGTAAGGGTTTCTCGTAAGTAGGACAAGGGGGGGCAGATCGTCCCTGCTTGCGATATACTTTATCCACCATCTCTTCACCCACTTGGCGATAGGTGGTAATTTTGCCGCCAATTAGAGAAATTAGATTGTTCACACCCTCTGGGGTATGGTCATAGAGAATATGGCTGCGGGTGACACTGCCCGGTTTTTTCCCCTCTGCATTGGGCAAAGGACGTACTCCCGCGTAAGTAAATTTAACATCTTGGCGGGACAATTGGGCAGTGGGCAGAATCCGATTGGTTTCGGTGAGTAAATAATCAATTTCCTCGTTGTCTGCCTTAATTGAGTCTAGGGCACCTTGATGTCGCAGATCGGTGGTGCCAATCAGATACATACCTAACCATGGCACAATAAAAAACGGACGACCATCCGTTTTTGCTTCTACATACAAGGTTGTTTCGGGAGCGCCGGGGAAGGGAGGGACAATGATGTGACTTCCCTTGGTCGGACCGAGTTTTTTATCCTTACCAATGGGCGCTGATTGTCCATTTTGCACCCCAGACTGACAAACCTTATCTACCCAGGGACCGGCTGTATTCACCACCACGGCGCGATCGCTCCCTCGGACGGTGAATTCTTCTCCGGTTAAGGCATCTTTGCACGTAACGCTGGTGATGCGATCGCCTTGGCGCTGCAATTGGGTCACTTGTGCATAGTTGAGAACCGTTGCTCCCGCAAGTTCTGCACAGATAATATTCTCTAGTGCTAAACGCTCCGCATACGCCACCTGAGCGTCATAATATTGCGCTCCACCGACTAAACCATCGGGATCGAGATGGCGAAAGAGCTGATTAAACTTCTGTTTGGGCAGCATCCGGTGGGGGGGCAGGGTTTTCTCGAAGCTCAAGATATCATAGAGCAGCATCCCCGCTTGAATTTTCCAATAGGGACGAGAGCGATCGCTGTAGATGGGAATCGTCAGCATTAGGGGCTTGACTAAGTGGGGGGCTGTATGCAGGAGAATTTCTCGCTCCCGTAGCGATTCCCGCACTAGGGCTATTTCAAAATATTCCAAATAGCGCAAGCCACCGTGAACTAATCTCGTTGACCAACTGGTTGTACCACCGCAGAAGTCAGCCTTCTCCAGCAAAATGGTTTTAAGACCTCGCAAAGCCGCATCTCGGACGACACCAGCACCATTAATGCCACCTCCAATGACAATTAAATCGTAGGTTTGGCTCTGGATGGTTTGAAAATCACGCATGATCCCGTTTGAGTAACATCTAATCTAACTTCCACAGTAGTCGCGACTATGCAAAATGAACAAATCAGGGAAGGGCGACAAGGACGTTAACTCAAAACGTCCCTGGAACTTCCCGATCAAACAGCCACTGCTTCCGGTTGCTTCGCTGTCTGAGGTTTGGTTTTCTCAAACATCTCAAACAAGTGATCTGCCCAGCACTGTATATCGTACTTAGTTACGATGTCATACATTTTTGCCATGCGTTCCTTTTGCTCTTCCGGAGACATAGCCAGCGCCTGATCAATCGATTCATCCATGCGATCGACGGAGTAGGGGTTGGTCAAAATGGCATCGGGTAGTTCCACGGCTGCACCGACGAACTCCGAGAGGACTAATACACCTTCTTTTTTCTCGTGGGTGATGATATATTCCTTCGCAACCAGATTTAAACCATCTCTCAAGGGAGTTGTCCAGCAGATATCTGCGGCTTTGTAGTAACAGAGTAAGTCCGGTAAAGGAATGGGTTGGGTAAATAGCATAATCGGTAGCCAGTTTAAGTTCCCGTACCGCCCGTTAATTTTTCCGGCTAACTGCTCAATCTGAGTTTGGGCAGTTTTATAGACGCGCATTCCAGACGCTGAAGCCACACAGGTGACCAGCATATTAATTTTGCCATGCAAGTCCGGACGACGCTCTAACAGGCGTCCATAGGCTTCTAGCTTTTCACGAGTGCCTTTGACGTAGTCTACTCGTCCGGCTGAGATAATTAACTTGCGATCGCCTAAGCTTTCCTTAATTTCCTCAAACCGTTTTTGAGTTTCTGGCTTATGCAGGATGGAGAGAATTTGTTGAGGATTAGCGCCGACAGGGAAGGGATCGAGGTTGACTAATTGATCTTTGTATCTTAGCTGCGTGGTCATTTCTGGCTCAGCCAAGGCGATTCCCGTCGGGGTGATATGCTTGGGTACGGGTTCTTTCTTGAGGATTTCTACCGGGCGCAGGCTGCGAGCCACGTTGACGAAGTTCTCTGAATAGCGAGGAATATGGAAGCCAACGATATCGCAACAGAGTAAACTATCGGTAATTTCTTCCCGCCAAGGTAAGATATTGAAAATATCCGCAGCGGGGAAGGGAGTGTGATGGAAGAACGCAATCCGAGCATTCGGCTTTAGCTGCCGGATGTAGTAGGGTACTAACCATAGATTGTAGTCATGCACCCAAATTAGAGCATCATCTGCTGCTTCGTCACAGGCGGCTTCGGCAAATAGACGGTTAATCGTGTGAAAGTTTTCCCAATCTGATGTCTCGTAAGTGAAGTGATAGGGGAATGAATGCAGAATGGGCCAAAATGCTTCTTTTGAGGTGATGTGATAGAAATGCTTGACCTGATCGGCGGAGAGGGGAATCCGACGAACGTTGTAGTTCCCTTCACCTTCGACAACAATCCGCTCCTCAAAGTTAGCTTTCTGCTTAGCATTCACCTGTTTCCAAGCAATCCAGGTGCCTTGATTGACGCCGGCAAAGAAACTTTTTAGGGTTGGTACAATACCATTGGGGCTTTTCTTTGCCCGATAATGCACTTTGCCATTTTCCACAACCTCGTCATAAGGTTCGCGATGATAAAGGATAACGAGTGATGATTTCATGCAACTACCTCCAGGTGTTTACCATTAACAGTGGTACGATTCCCGATCCCAATGCAACTTGGATGAGAAAATAAATTTGATAGATTCGATGAATTTAGAGTTTTAGGCTGTCCACAGTGATGATTTTCACCTTTGACTTTTGGCTTACTCTAAGAGTATCTCGTTACTCAAAGGCTGGAAAACCCAGTCAGTATTCTCCTGACAGGAAGTAAAGATTGAACCCATTACCCGTTTTGCTTATATTACCAACCATGATGTTTTTGAAGGTTGCAATGGATAGGGTCTGGGTTTGTCCTATAGAGATGTTCAACAGGGGGAAAGTCTGAGCGCTACAGCATTGCAGATATTGGTTTAATCCAGGCTTTTGTTGATTGCAAGCCCCCAAAATCCGCTGATTTAGAGCGGTGACAACTATTTGAAACAGATTGGAAGTCATTATTCGATCGAAAAAACTCTCAACAGTCTAATTTTGATGACAAAACCGCCAATGTACAGATTAAACTGGCTGTGCCATCAAATCCTAGGGGAATTGTGTTCAACCTCGATTACTATTTGCCGTACTCAGTACTCTGTCCATACGACTAACGTCGTAGCAGGTTGGCGAGAGTTTACTTGAGCCAAAGCTAACAACAAAACTGGGATACCTCAGAATTCAACAAGAGTCTGACATCAAGTGGACAAGGATTCATCACTTACACTCTGGTTATGGATGATATCTGCCATCGGCAGGTTTCCTTATCGAGTAGCTATCTGTAGCTACTATACTACAAAAGTATAAAAAAGTGTAAATTTTAGTAAAATTTAGCAGAATACTTCGTCTCACGAATGACTTATGACAATCAAACTATTCCCGCTCGCAACGCCACCACCGCCGCTTGTACCCGATCATCAACCGAGAGTTTGTTCATGATCCCGCGTACATGGGTTTTAACGGTATTGGCGCTCAGGTAAAGTTGAGCGGCAATTTCTGGGTTACTATAGCCTTCGACGATGAGTTTTAAGACTTCTAGCTCCCGTTGTGACAAATTGGAAACATTACCTTTGGGAGAAGGGGGAGACAAATGCTTGAGAACTTGACGACCAATTTGAGGGTCGAGGTAAGTCGCGCCTTCAGCCGCCGCTGCGATCGCCTGGAGTAATCGTTCTACACTTGATCCTTTGACACAGTAGGCATCAGCGCCGCTAGAGAGGGAGGCAATAATTTCGCGATCAGTGGTGTGAGAGGTTAAGATGACCACTCTCACCTCAGGGAGTTCCGCTTTAATTTGCTGAGTAGCAGCAATCCCATCTAAACGCGGTAAACCAATATCCATGACCACGATATCAGGTTTGAGTTGTTTGGTCATTTCCACGCCCATATAGCCATCTTCAGCTTGTCCCACCAGTTCAAGCTGGGGGTTAGTGGATAAGGATTGTTCTAAGCCAAGCTGCATCATGGGGTCATCTTCTACAATCACCACTCGCAGGGGTGGGGAATTTGTGGGGGAATTAGTTGGGGAGGGAAGTTCTGAGGACATGGTTTGTACCCAAGTAACGCAGCAGGCGCGATCGCACTTCCGTATTTTACAAACATTGTGTCCCCTAGATGGATAGCCGCATACAATTTAAGGTTTGTCGTTGGTGATGGGGAGGATGATGGCGAAGACAGCGCAACTACGAACTCCTATAGTCGGTGATGCGGATTTGGCTCTATTGGTTCTCATCGGGTACTGGGAGACGATACTGACGAGCAATGTAGTAGAAAAAGCGATAGTAATCAGCAAATTGTTCGCTCTCACAGCGTCCCTGCCAGTTGTAGCTTACATTGTCCTGTGTCAGGGTCAGTGTAATCACACTGATCTCAGGGTCAAGGTCTACCTGGAGTTTACCTGTTTCACCTTGTTCAGTGAGGAAATTCTGAGGTTGAGATGGATTGAGTGGTTTGGATGTACTCTCAGGTGATGGGGTTCCCAGTTCGGCAAATTCTGCCCATCCCCTAATCTCACAGTCTGGATTCTCAGGATCGCGAAAAGCTCGACCATCAAGATTGTCGGGTATGGGAAAGGGTATCCAATTACTGGGATAGAGGAACTCAAAGTTGAAGCGGGGGTTGCGGTAGGTGTTCCAGGTTTCTGGCAAATCCACGTTAGTACCCTGACAGCTTACGAGTAAGACAGCCAGTGGCGCGATTCGAGCAATGAACTTTGTGGTCATTTGTCATTCGTCCTTTGTCTGTCTCAAGTGGTGATTGGTGATTGGGAAAAATTCCTTCCTCCTTGTCTACCCCAGCTCGCCATAGTTCCACGCCTAGGAGTCTCGACAATTGCTCCCCCACACCTTAGATTTATCCGCCCAGTCTGGTATGAGAACTGGATAATGTAAAGAAATATTACAAAAATGCCGTCATGCTGGCTTGAGGTATTGACAGCCAGAAAAAATGGCGATAATCTGGCATACATACCCGGGTAAAACGATTGAAAATCATATGCAAGACAAGCAAAAAGTTACGTTGTATCTTCCACCAGGACTTCATCGCCAGCTCAAAATTAGAGCAGCCGTTGATTCAGACTCGATGTCGGCGATGGTCGAGAGAGCAATCGTATTCTATCTACGCCACCCGGAAGTGGTTGATGAGGTAGAAGCATCCTACGGAAACACTCATCGGGTATACAATTGCCCCGAATGTTCTAGCTCAGTGGTTATAAAAGATGGAGATATGGTTTCCCTGAACAATCAACCCAGCCTTCTGGATGATGAACTGCCTGTGGAGAAAGTGCGAGAAGAAGTTAACTCCCGTACCGATTCTCAGGGCGAAGAGGAACTCGTTCCTTGTTGATAGTGTTACAAAAACAGTACAAAAACAGCTAACTGCGAGAGTTCTATTAACAATGTTTGGGCAGTGGTTGTGCCGTCTCTAAGTAGGTCGATAGTCATGCAAGAAGAGATAAGTATTCTCATTCAAGCTCAATACCCTCTAATCTACCTGGTGACGTCAGAGGAAGAGCGGACAGAACGGGCAATAGCCATGATTGCTCAAAATAAAAATCAGCAACGGCGCGTATTTGTGTGGACTGTCACCCATGGGATTGTGGAGTATGGTCAATCACGCCACGTCACCCAACACAATACAGTCTCTCCAGAAGCTGCTATTCAATGGGTTATTCAGCAAAAAGAACCTGGTATCTATATATTTAAGGATCTACATCCGTTTATTGATTCTCCAGCAACAACCCGATGGCTGCGGGATGCTATAGCGAGCTTCAAAGCAGCTCAGAAGACGATTGTACTCATGTCTCCCATGCAGCAGGTGCCGATCGAGTTAGAGAAGGAAGTGGTGGTTCTCGACTACCCCTTACCTGATTTGACTGAACTCAACCAAGTGCTGTCTCAGCAATTGGAAAAAACAAAAGGGCGTCGCACCACTACGGAAACGCGGGAGAAACTCCTGAAAGCGGCATTAGGTCTGACGCGAGATGAAGCTGAGAAAGTGTATCGCAAAGCCCAAGTTAAAGCAGGGCGTCTCACGGAAGGGGAAGTTGATATTGTTCTTTCTGAGAAAAAACAGCTCATTCGTCGCAATGGTATTTTAGAGTATATTGAAGAGGATGAAACCATTGATGCCGTTGGTGGTTTAGAAGAGCTGAAGCGATGGCTGAAACAGCGATCAAACGCCTTCACCGAACGTGCAAGAGAGTATGGTTTACCCCAACCCAAAGGGATGCTGATTCTGGGAGTACCCGGATGCGGAAAATCTCTCATTGCCAAGACAACCTCTCGCCTTTGGGGACTACCGCTGTTGCGGTTAGATATGGGTCGGGTTTATGATGGTTCTATGGTTGGTCGCTCAGAAGCCAACTTGAGAAATGCCCTAAAAACAGCAGAATCGATTTCACCCGCCATCCTTTTCATTGATGAGCTTGACAAGTCTTTTGCGGGGAGCAGTGGCTCGGCTGACTCCGATGGTGGCACCTCTAGCCGCATCTTTGGCTCCTTCTTAACGTGGATGCAAGAGAAAACATCGCCTGTATTTGTCATGGCGACAGCGAACCGAGTAGAACGGCTACCGGGAGAGTTTCTCCGCAAAGGTCGATTTGACGAAATATTCTTTGTTGACTTACCGAATAAAGAAGAGCGTCAGCAAATATTTAAGATTCATCTGAGTAAGCGGCGTCGAGATATAGAGCGCTTTGATATCGAACAGTTGGCGACAATTTGTGATGGTTTTTCCGGTGCAGAAATTGAGCAAGCCCTCATCGCTGCAATGTACGAGGCATTTGCTCAAGACCGGGAATTCACCCAACTGGATATTATAGCGGCAATCAAAGCAACGCTACCGCTTTCTCGGACAATGACTGAGCAGGTCACAGCCCTGAGGGACTGGGCAAGACAGAGAGCGCGACCTGCTGCATCCTCCGTTGCTGAATATCAGCGGATGGAGTTCTAACAGGCTTTCTCCTGCTCCCAACAGGAGGAAAGGCTAGCAAATACTTGCTAGCAGTTTCAAAAGACGCCGCAATGTAACAGCGGCATACCCAAGAAAAAAGCTACGTTGTCGTTTGTTTTCTATCTCTACTGGAGGAAATCTAAAATGTCTCACTTTAGCACTCTGCGTACCAAGATCACCGATGCCGAAATCTTAAAGGCTTCTTTGAGCGATCTGGGTATTTCCGTGAAAACGGAAGCTGATGTGCGCGGCTACAATGGTCAACGGGTTCGTGCAGACCTCGTTGCTGTTCTCGAAGGCGAGTATGACCTCGGTTGGTCTCGCAATGGCGATGGTTCCTTTGACCTGATCGCTGACCTGTGGGGTGTTGCTAAAAAGCACAACCAAACCGAACTGATCAACTCGATCAACCAGAAGTACGCCGTTAACAAGACCTTAGCAGAGGTCAAACAACGTGGCTTACAAAATGCCAACGTTAAACTGGTGGTACAAAAATAGTCCATCTAGGCGTTCCCAAGCTTACGGGTTAACCAATTTATTTATTTGGGGTTGACCCGTTTTTTCAAAAGGTTTTAGAACAAATGTTCTAGTCTTTTCCATAATATAATAACGGCGGGAAAATCTCTCATCCAGGGAGTTGCTCCGCCGTATTTTTGTGTTTGCGATCGCGTTACGAACTGCGGTAGCCTTTTATAGGTGAGGAGATGTACGCAGAGGATTGATAATCATGGTCAACTCAACAATGCGAGTATTAGCTCGTGTGGTAGCGCGTCCAGGAAAAGAAGAGAAACTCAAAGCACTGCTGTTAGAAATTGTTGAAGCAACGCGCAAGGAAGCAGGTTGTATCACTTACGAGTTATTACAAAGTCCGGCGATTCCCACGGAGTTTGCCTTTGTGGAAGAATGGGAAAGTGAGCAAGCTTGGAGGCTACATTTGGACTCGGCTCACATTCAGCAAGGGTTTTTAGAAGGCGAAGAGTTGTTCGCTTCACCGCCAGATATACGTCATTATGTATTGTTGGCTTAATCGTTCTGATTCGGGTAGGAAATGATTGATCAAGTTATACAGTAGAAAAAACTGGGTGATTAGGATACCAAATCTCTACTGTATATTGATTTACAAGAAAACTTATGCTTGAAGATAATTTAAGCTCTTCTGAAAGGGCAAACTATACCAAACTCAACGAACTACTGGCAGCAGGGCGGTGGCAAGAAGCAGACGAGGAAACGTTTACAATTCTCCTGGAGATTACGGGTGCAGATAAACGCGGCTATTTAACTAATCAGGATATTCAGCAATTTCCTTGTCATGCACTTAGGCAGATTGATCAACTTTGGATCAAGTACAGCAGTGGTAAATTTGGTTTTAGTGTTCAAAAGCGAATCTATGAGCAATCAGGAAAGGATTTAATGGCATTTGCTGATCGGATTGGATGGCGGGTATCTAATCGGTGGCAGAGTTACAATGAGCTGACGTTTAATCAGAATGCACCGATAGGACATCTCCCTGGGGGTGGAGTTGTGGGATGGTTAGCATGGGGAAATCTTCGTGATGATCTGTTGTATCGTGTTAGTGCGTGCAATATCTAGAACAAATATCACGCTCCCCTCTCCCCCCTTTCAAAGGGCAGGGCTAATTCATGTTCACGAGAGAAAATAATTAAGCGTGGGATTGTGATAATAATAGTCTCAATATTGGCTTCATTTTCTCCCCCAGCTCCCCCCGCTCCTTAAATTTTCTTCGAGGACAATGAAGTCGCCCTACTTTCAAAGGGGGGCTAGGGGGGAGGGCTGTAGCTCATCCTATACCGCCGCTGCTTTCTTTGCTACCGACGCCTTAACTTGTGCCATAATTTCCTCCATCTGACTCACTAATTTCTTCGCCTCCTCTAGATTTTTCTCGTGGGCGTGATCATTGAGTTGACATGCTAAATCTGACATTAATTCCACCGCCACAGACGCACTAGCACCTTTAAGTTGATGTGCTTTGTTTGCCAAAATTACCCAGTCTTGATCCGCTAACGCTTGCTGGGCTTGGGTGAGAAAGGTTGACCCATCATTAATAAATCCTTTTACTAATTCCAACTGGAACTCGGGGTCACCACCAGAAATCTCTGACAATGCACTCCAATCGACGGGATCTGTAGTCGTTTCCGCTCTATTTTGGCTGTCTATCGAATTAGTTTGTTTTGCCTTATTTTCCTTAACCACCAACGACCATCGCTGTAACATGACTTTCAGTTCTTTTACCATCACAGGTTTACTGAGATAGTCATCCATTCCCGCCGCGATACATTTATCTCTATCCCCTGGCATCGCATAAGCGGTCATGCCAATCACAATCGTATGACGGTCTGTACCTTCCCGTTGCCGTAATGTTTGCGTGGCTTGATAGCCATCCATCACCGGCATCTGACAATCCATTAACACGATGTCATAGTCATTCTGTGCCAATTTTTCCAGAGCTTTTTCACCATTTTCCGCAGAATCCCACTGATGACCGAGGAGGCGAACTTGGTGCTGGACTAATTTCAGGTTAACTGGTGTATCTTCCACTAACAAAAGAGTTAGTGGCATTTGTTGGTCAGTTTCCGTTTTCAATTTCGATGTCTTTGCTGCCAATGCAGCAACCTCTTGTTGAAAATCCCATCCTTTGCTGGGTAGTTCCTCGCTCAGCGAGGTGGTATTTAGGTCGATATGTCCTTTTAGCTGCTCAAGGAGTTTTTCTAACTCCCCAACTAATTTAGCGCTACTCTCCGCATTTTTGGTGATTGCCTGATGTCGCAGTTCCTCCGCCACATCGGGCATAGTTTGCACGGCGACTGAGGCGCTGGCACCTTTAAGTTGGTGGGCTTTATTGGCAACCATTACCCAGTCTTTATCGACTAATGCCTGTTTTGCCTGGTTAATAAAACTAGCGCCCTCTTTGATAAAGCCTTGGACTAACTCCAGTTGAAATGCCGGATCACCTTCAGAGATTTCCTTGAGACGCTTCCAGTCCACGACATCAGAGAGCAGACTACTCGTGGATTGAGCCGGATATGGACGTTCGGGTTTGGGTGAGACTCCTTTGACAACTGATGACCATCGCTCTAATACCGGTGCCAAGTTTTTCACCATGACGGGCTTACTTAGATAGTCATCCATTCCCGCTGCCAAACATTTTTCGCGATCGCCTTGCATGGCGTAAGCGGTCATGCCAATAATTATTGTATGACGGTCTGTGCCTTCTCGCTGGCGTAGTGTCTGGGTTGCCTGGTAGCCATCCATTACGGGCATCTGACAATCCATTAACACAATGTCGTAGTCATTTTGGGCGATTTTGTCAAGGGCTTCTTGACCATTTTCTGCCGACTCAGACTCATGTCCCAATAATTGCACCTGATGGCGCACCAGCTTCAGGTTAATTGGTGTATCTTCTACCAGGAGAATTTTTAGGCAAGTGGATTGGGGTGCTGGCTGAGAGGGGTCAGGGATAGCCGACTGGGTACTGAACAGGGTGGCTGGGATCTCAGACGCCAGGATTTTCTGTAATGATTCCAACAACTGAGATTCTTTCACCGGTTTAACTAAATAATCGGCAAACCCACTTTTGAGCAAAGGTTGGGCGGAATCCCCGGCGTGCATCGAAGTCATTAGGACTAACTTGGTTTTTGCCCAATCCGGTTCTGCGAGAATCAACCGTCCTAGGGTAGATCCATCAATTTTGGGCATTTTCATATCCAGTAGCGCTACATCGTAGGGTTTACCCGCTTCGGCAGACGCTTGCATGGCGTTGAGGGCAATAATACCATTATCGGCTTCATCTACCTCCATGCCTCTGGCTTCTAACTGATACTTGACAATTTGGCGATTAATCGGGCGATCATCGACGATTAATACCCGTTTCCCTTGCAGAGATTCGGGGGAAATGGGTAAATTACTAAAGATGCGATCGCTCTCATTCTCCTGGGTACCCGCCGCCACTGTACCAAAGGTAATTGTGAACCAGAACGTCGAACCCACACCGAGTTGACTCTCGACGCCAATCTCACCCCCCATCATTTCTACCAGTTGCTTACAGATGGCTAACCCTAAACCCGTTCCCCCATATTTGCGGGTGGTGGAGGAATCGACTTGGGAGAAGGCTTGGAAGAGTTTCCGTTTATCCTCTGGGTGAATCCCAATTCCCGTATCCCGCACCGCAAATCGCAGTTGAATTTTGTCCTGTTCCGCCAATTCCTGATGAACCGACACCCGAATCACGACTTCGCCAGACTCGGTAAATTTAATCGAATTACTCACTAAATTGGTGCAAATTTGGCGCAAGCGACCAACATCTCCCATCAGTCGTCGGGGTACATCGGTATCCACTAACAACGCTAATTCTAAATCCTTGGCTTCGGCTTGGGGAGAACACAAATCTAAAACATCTTCCAAAGACCGATTAATATTCAATTCATCGACATCGAGGCGCATTTCTCCAGCTTCGAGTTTGGAGAAGTCGAGAATATCATTAATCACGCCCAGTAAATGTTCACCACTTACTTGCAAGGTTTTAACGAAATCCAGTTGGCGGGGATTAAGATCTGTGGTTAAGAGTAATTCACTCATTCCCAGCACTCCATTCATCGGTGTGCGTATTTCATGGCTCATATTTGCCAAGAATTGAGCTTTTGCCCGGGCGGCTTCGACTGCTGCTTCCCGCGCTTCTACCAGTTTATTTTCATACTCTTTTCTTTCTGTAACATCCCGATTAACCCCGATTGCGGCAATTGGCTTACCCAGTTCATCCCGCAATGGCACAACCACGGTTTCGCAAACCCCTTTATTGCCATCTTTACGAATAAATTCAATCTCCTGTGTCCAGCGTCCTTCACGGAGTAAACTATCCAGCATCTGTTGAGTTAAAGCGGTGGCTGCATCAGGTTGGTAAATAATACCACAGGATTGACCTAACACTTCTGTTTTTTCATAGCCAAAAATACGTTCTGCCGCTGGGTTCCAGTCTAGGATATGACCGTTTAAATCTGTGACAATAACGCCATCATAAATCGTTTCAAACATTAACGCTTGGCGGCGCAGTGCTTCATCTGCCCGTTTGCGAGCAGAAATGTCTTGGACTAAACAAACAATTCCCTGAATTTTGTGGACTGAATTTTTCATCACCGAGGCGGTAACCGATACGGGAATGGGGTCACCTTTTTTCGTAAAAAAGGTGGTTTCATACCGACCTAGAAACCCACTTTGTTGAGAGTCGTTGGCTTGTAAATGAGCTAAAAAGTTATCTTCTTTAAAAAAATTATCTAAGGGCTGATCCCGCAGTTCTTTCGGGGAATAACCGGATAAGAATAATGTGGCTTCATTAAAACTCTCTACTCTAATATTTTTATTCAGCACAATGAGTGCATCACTCAAAGAACTGATAATATTATCGAGATAGGATTTAGAAACTGTGGTTTCTTGAAGCTGTTTACTCATCTGATTAAAGGCATCAGCCAAGACACTCAGCTCGTCCTTGGTGTGCACCTCAACATAGGTATCGAAGTCCCCTTCGCCAATTTTCGAGGCGGCTTCTTTGAGCTTAACAATCGGCTTGGTGACGCGATCAGCTAAAACGATACCGAAAATAATCGATACCGCGACAACTCCAGTAATCGCCGTGAGATTAATAATCAGCGAGTAGGTTGAACTGCGATTCGCTGTTTTATTTTCTTCTTCTAGAGTATTAGTATGAAAGGTAATCGCTTGATCAACAACGGCTAAAAATTGGTCTTCAGCATTCTCCAAAGCTTGTCGTTTCGCCAAGATATCAGCCCGTTGGAAGTTGGCGTCATCTAAGGCTAAAATTTCCTGGCTGATTTTTGCCAAGAGTAGCTTACTGACTTTCAATTCCCGATAAAAACTTTGAGCTTGAGCCGTATTGGAAAAGGAGTTGAATTCGGCTAAATACTGATCTAGAGCCGCAACGGATTGTTGAAAGTCAATTTTGGCTTGTTTTTCAGGTTCCTCGTCTTGAGATGTTGGCGATGTTTCGGTAGATTTTCCTTCGATTACAGCATAACTATAGGCTTTATTGGTTAACCGTAAGGAGGCTGCCTTAATCTGGTTTAATGCCACCAGTTGACGGGTTGTACCCTCGGTAATCTGATTAAATTTATCATCAACATTTTTCTTTGTTTGAATCGTAATAATTCCTAAAACAGCGACCAGCGATGCCACTCCGAGAAAGCCTGAGATAAATTTTGTTTTCAGTTTCATATCTGTCTCCCGTCACTCTTTTGTCCTTCGGAGATTTATCAGAACATTCCGGATGATCAGGTGGCATAGTCTGACAAAACTTTTGCAGAAAATTAATGTCACCCTAATGGGATGTCCTCTTACACTGTAGCCGACACAGATGGAGATGAAAATAGGAAATTGTTTGAATAAAAATTAAGTAAAGGATGGGTGAATTTTTATTTTTACCGATTAAAATTATTGTCTTTTGATCGGGGCGGATTTAGGCGAGAAGATTAGGGGAGTTCGTCATTTGTCTATCATTCGTCATTCGTTATACTCAAGGGAGCGAGAAGCAAGCTACTTCCTTTGTAAGAGTTTGAGGGGGGTTTACATAAGTTAATGGAGTTGGGTTGATTTTCACCAACCTACTGATGTCAAAATAAATTATCTCCAAAGCAGGCTTGGGGAAAAGAATCCTATTTAAGGGGTTGACAAAGATAGTGGTTTAATTTTATGATTACTTCATAATGGAAAAATGTGCCGACATATAGGGTATGATTTCCGGTGCGGCTCGCCTACGTAATCAAGCTAACTGTCATAACAAAAACCGAAAGTCCGGTATGGGCTAAAGTAAGCCGGAATTAAGCCAAGAAACGGATGCGATCGCGCTTGAGTTAACCAAGGCGAGGAACCGAGAATTGAGACATCCAGATAAGAAAGCAACGCCGGAGATTTTATCAAAAGTCGGTTTTGGGAAAATAATCAGATTTAGGGTATTGACAGAGGTGGGGGTTTAATTTTAGACTTACTTTATAATGGGAAAGTGTGCCGACATATAGGGTATAATTTTCGGTGCGGCTTGCCTAAGTAATCAAGCTAACTGTCATAACAAAGACCGAAAGTCCGGTATGGGCTAAAGTAAGCCGGAATTAAGCCAAGAAACGGATGCGATCGCGCAAATAGTAAACCGATTCAGATACCGTAGTCACACCACCTGTAGGGGTAAGGCAATGCCGTGTCCCTACCCGAACCCGCAATTTTCACAATAGAATGTTCCTTTCGATAATGGCATTCACAGAGAATTGCGATGACGAACAGTTGATTGCAACAAAAAACCCACCCCCATAAGTAGTAGTGGGATGGAAAACGCCGGTTCTGGAACAGATAGAGGTTCTACACCCGCATCCTGGAGTGCCTCGTATGCATAGTTTCCCCATAAAGCATGACCTTTAGCCGTTGGATGGATGTCATCCCAGAATAAGTACTCGTCGGGGTTAGAACATACACCCAATTCAGTGAAGCAAAAGTCAGTCACATTGGTAAAACCAAATTCATCAGGCTGGGTGATAACCTCTTGAAACAGAGACGCCAGATCAGCCGATATGATATTTATATCATCATAGGCGAGACGCAAATCATCGAACATTGTCGTTAAACCCGCGTTATGTTCCGCACTCACTTGGGTAAGAGCCGCTTCCTCTCCCTGGATAATCCCTCGGGGCGTTTTGCCCAAATCGGGCAAGTTAGGAATGAAGAAATGACGAGCGCCAGCTTCTGCTAAAGCCGTCACCCCAGTGAATAAGTTGTTAATGGGTTCAGCACTATCACGTAGCCCGCCCTTGCTGTAATCATTATTACCAGCCCAGACAATATAAAGGGCGTCAGGATTAGCCGATGTTTGAGCGACATTTAGGTCCTTAATAAAACCATTAATCTCGGTGAGAACTCCTACGCCTAACTCAGGAGAGACATTACCCAATCCTGTCTGAGCGCCACCAAAGGCAAAATTAACGCTATTCGTTGCGGTAGCACCACCGAAGTTAAAGTTTGCCTCTGGTGGGGTTGATGGAATGATTGGTTCTCCCACTGTTAATTCAGTCGATGGAATCAAATCAACGCCCAATTGGGATGTGAGAATGTCTATCCAGTTGTAGCCATTAGAAAAACGTCCTTCAAAATAAGGTGGAGTGGGGGTAATCGGTACGGGGAAACCTAATGAGTGGGCAGCTGAACTCACATTGAAGACATTACCTGAATCAGCGGAGCTATCGCTAAACACATAAATCTGATTGAATTGGATTGCCTCAGCACTTAGCGGGTAGATTAAGGATAAAAAGGATAATCCGGTGGCTATTGCCGTTATTTTGCTCATTTTAATTTTGCACTCCTGTATTTGATTGCCGAAAGAATTGATAATGAAAGATCAGCGCGATCGCGAAATCACCGATTGACGCCATGACTCTTATACACCTAATCACCAGGGAATGATCTGATAAACAAGGATATTTATTGATTCTTAATTTTATTTTCTTTTATAAAATTTTATCGTTGTAATCACTCATTAAGTGTGTTTTAATGTAACAACGTCGCCAACTTAGTTGGGGAAAGGAAGCGTAAACTCAAAGGTTGATCCGGCTCGTGGCGCACTGGTAACGCTAATTTGTCCCCCGTGAGCA
The DNA here is from genome assembly GCF_040219735.1 of Coleofasciculus sp. G1-WW12-02. Lineage (NCBI taxonomy): Bacteria > Bacillati > Cyanobacteriota > Cyanophyceae > Coleofasciculales > Coleofasciculaceae > Coleofasciculus > Coleofasciculus sp. G1-WW12-02. The sequence continues at coordinate 19,361 of NZ_JAVJRX010000095.1, forward strand.
TTGATAATTTGCCGACATACATATAAACCCAAACCAATACCCGTCAAGTGCTGAGAATGCAATCCCCGAACATAGAGTTTAAACAAGCGATCGCACTGCTGTTGGCTCATCCCTACCCCGTCATCGGCGATCGCACAATAGAGTCTATCCCCCTCAACCCTTACTGTCAGCGTAATCTGCACCCCCGGTAGATTATGTTTAAGGGCATTCGTCAATAGATGCTGGAACACACACCGCAGTTGAGTTGGATCAGCTTTAACAGGGGGTAAAGTTTGGGGAATAGCCAGAGTTAATTTAGCTTGGTTACTGGTTAATAACCGCTGCAAATCAGCCAGGATTTGGCTGAGGAGTTCATTTAAGCACAAGGGTTGACAGTGCAGCTCAATTTTGAGCCCTTGGTTAAAATGATCTTCAGATAAGGCATTGATCAACGTCAATTGGCGATCGCTATTTTCAATCAGCCGCTCCAGAATTCGGCGCGGGAGAGCCACGGTTTCCCCAGGGCAGTTTTGCGTTCCCTTCAACATCAGAATTAAGCCCATCATTGACGTTCGCAGATCATGAGACACGGCTTGTAAAAACACATCTTTAAGTTCATAAAGCCGTTGCAGCTCCTGCATTTTTTCCTCAAGTTGCAGAGTGCGTTCTGCCACTTGACTTTCCAGGTTACTATTGAGATCTTGTACTTGTTGGTAAAGTTGAGCTTGTTGCAGGGCAATGGTAACTTGAACCGCTAATCGCCTCAACCAATCCACCTCAAAAGATTTCCAGTGACGGGGATGATGGCATTGATGAACCGCTAATAATCCAAAAAGTTGATCATCGAGAATTAAAGGCATTGCCAGGGTAGCTTTAATCTGATAGCACCGATAAAACTCTTTGAGATAGGGAGTCACATTAACCTGATCGGTATTATCCCGGATTAAAATTTGACGCTGACTAAACAATTCCTGGGTTTCTTTTAACAGTTTCTCTGAGGGTTTCCATCCCAACATGGATTTATAAGCAGAGGCGACGGATTCGGCAGCAATTTTACTGTAGTTATTTTCATCCAGGTAACTGATATAGACGCGATCTGCCTGTAATAACTGGCATACTTCCACAACAGTAGTTTGGAAAATTTGGTCTAAATCTAAGGATTGACGAATCCGTAGGGCAATCTCGGCTAACAAGCGATCGCGTTCTAAAGTAGCGCGGAGTCGAGCTTCTGCCTGTTGACGCTCCGACATGGCGGCGGCTAAAACGAAAGCGGTTACTGTCACCACCGCCAGAAAAGTTTGTAGCAGTAGGATTGCTCCTTGGGTACTTCCCGTCTTCACCACAAAAGGTCCGATTCCCTGGATAGCTCCGCCAATTGCCATTCCCGAAACAACGACACTGGCAAAAACAGCACCCCACACCCGAAATCGCAGCGCCGCCCAAGCGACAAAGGGAAAAGGCAAATATTCCAGGGGGTAGTCGGAGAGGGCAAAAATGGTTCGAGACTGGAAAACCAGCCAACTGAACATCCACAGTAAAGCCCCACACAAGACGGCTTCTAAAATCGTATGGGGTGGATAATTTTGCCGCAACATTCCCTGGGGGAATCCTTGGGCAATTAATAGTAGTAAGGGAGTAAAAACTAAGATTCCCATACTGTCCCCCAACCAAAGAGTGCCCCAATTCAGTCCAAATTGATGCCACGGGATGAAACCCACCCAGCAATTCACTACTGTACTAATAGTGGCGTTAATTGAAGGGGCAATAAGCGCACCGACGATAATTAGGGCAAATGCATCCTTGAGGCGTTCTAGCGTCGGGTTAAAATCCAGGCGACGTAATCCCATCGCACCGATAACAGCTTGTAACGTGCAGCCAATAACTGAACCCAGGGACACCAAAAATGAAGCACCCAGGGACAGATTTAACCAGAATGCACCAATCGCCACACCAATCCACAGCCGTTTCCCCTCCAAGAAGAGCACAGCCAGAGCAATCCCCGCACTAACCCACACCGGAGACGCCTCAGCGCCCAATCCCAACCACAACAGGGTAAAATGAGCGCTACCCATATAGGCGATCGCGACTAGAGCAACTGTGATTAGGTATCGCCAGAAACGTTTCTGACTCCCAGGAAATATGGACAAAATTAAATCTTCACCGTAACTAATATTCAAGATTTCATGACTCAAAAAAATCGGCTTCCATCAACAGGATGCCCAAAGTTATCAAAACTTAACATCCCCTAGGTGGATGAGTTTTGAGTTTTGACCCTTCACTTCGCTCATAGAGCATGGCGCGTTTGTAGGCGCGGGTTTTACTCTTATCCTTTCTTACCTCACAACAGATGTGACTCGCGCCCGCCCTGATTATTTGACGAATAACAAATGACTATTCCTGTTTAACACTTTCAGGAACCCCCACTGGGGAAATACCTGCGATCGCCCGCAGGTTTTGGCTGCGAATTAATTCAGTAAAATTTAAACTCACTCGCCCTTCTATCTCAGCCACGGATGCAATCGCCGCTAATAGATGCTGTGCCGCTTCTGTTTCGGTATAGCCGCGCCGTAGAGCAACTTTAAGCGCATCAGTATCCCCATCCAAGTGGGTTTGGCAACGGCGAGTATTGCGCCAAATTTGACCTCCTGCGATCGCACTCAATCCCGTCGCCACAACAACACCCACCGCATCGCCTTGCATCAGTTCCACCATTCCCCCTAACAATCCCGCAATTACGACGCCTTGATATAAATCTGGCTTAAACCATTTGATATTAATCAACCAGCTTACGGTACTTAGGAGCAGCATATCCCGTTGCGGTCTGGGTAAGCGACGCCATAGATCAAAATTAATATAAATTGGACGATCTCTCAACCAAGGCATCGGCAAAGGAGTTTCAATCACCGCCGTCTGTTGCGGTTTACTGATAATTTTCGTCAGCATTCGCCCAGAGGCGGGCATTATATCACGCAAACGGCGAATTTCAGGCTCTGGATTCATCAGACGAGGGACTCGGACTTAGAGGATAAAGGGTATTCAAAGCACTTATTGTCCAAACTATCTCATGATTGACTCAAAACTCAAAACGTCTGGGCAGGGGAAACCCCTAAAATAGGCACAGGAGATTGTCAAAACAAAACTCTCACCTCAAGCTACAACCAAGCGATAAACTATGGACGCTTTTACCCCATTTCCGCCGCAATGGACAAAATCAGCAACTCATGCATTAGAATTCTGCTGTCCCTCCTGTCATGCTTCTTGCATGGAAGCCCAACGGGTTTGGATTAATCGACAATCACCAGTCCTGACTGAAGATTATCGCAAGAAGTGGCAAGAATTCTATCAATGCCAGTGTGGTACAGTGTGGTGGGCTTGGAGTAGCGATCGCCCTCCCTCGGAATTAACTAACCGCGATCAACCCCCAGATTTGTGAGTTGCATACAATAAAAAGTAAGTAGCCCATGGCAGTAGTTGGGCTAACATTGCTTTGTTCTATGCGCCTTTCCACTCTCATCGCTCTAACCCTGAGTACAGCAAGTCTCTGGGGAATGCCAATTGCCCCAATTCATGCTGTTGAGCAAGCCGATGGTACTATCTGGGTGTGGGACGATTGCACTTTTATGAACGAACCTCTTGTCGATGGGGATTCTGCTAGATAGGGCTTGCTGCACAACTCCAAAACCCGCCCCGACCAAATGACGAATAACGAATGACATAAGACATAAGACATAAGACAAATTACCAGGGACTACCAATCATAGTGAACGCACTCCAGTAATACGGATGTTCAAAGTTTACGTCTCCGAGTCTAGCTAATTCTGGCGGTAACGAGATTGATTTATCACCCGCAACCAGTTGACCCCCTTTGAGATAAACTTGTCCCTGCAACATTGCCAGTTGAGTTTGTCGCAGTGCTTCTGCTTTAATTGGGGCTTGTTTGAGGGTTTGATAGAGTTTGCTCATTAATCCGAGAGTTCCCTCATCACTGACATACCATAAACTGCCTACGGCTGATTTTGCACCCGCTTTAACCGCTAATCCAGCAAAACCCAATTCGGCTTCCTCATTCCCCAAAGCGGTGCGACAAGCACTGAGAACTAATAATTCGACGGGGGGATTATTCCAATCTAACTGAGGTAATTGATTGAGTCGCAGCTTCCTATCCCAAAGTTGGATATAAGAATTATTCGGTGCTCCTGATTGGAAATTAGCATGAGTGGCTAAGTGGATAATGCCAAAGGGTTGCTGCTGACGTTGTGATTTTAGATTTTCTAGGGTAAAAGCATCGTTGAGAAAAGATCTGCCTTGCCACAGAGATTGGGTAATTTCTGATAATTCTACTGGAACCGCAGGTAAGGGCTTTTGGTCAGTAAATAGTGCAGCACCCATAGCTAAAACTTCCATGTTTTCAATGGGTTTGTAGTTCGGGTTTACTAGGCTTAAACTCGGCATTAAGCCAACACTATATTTCTCAATCAAAAACTGCTGCCCATCGTAAAGAGCCGCCATAGGAATAGAGCGTAAACCGTAATCTACTATAAACGTTACGTTTTCGATACCTAGAGCTTGCAGTTCGGCTTCCATGGGAGCAACCAGCCAATCATAGAGTCGTTTTCCGGGCAGAATGTAGCCTTGGCGACTGCGAACATTGGTAACTTCTAAGCGAAACTGATCCGCAACCTTGAGAACTTGTTGGCGAGTGATTCCTGTCAGTCGTTTGCGAATGGGTAATCCATTAGAGGTAACGAGTAGTAATTCTACTTGGTCTTCAGGATTGCGGGTTTTAGTAGGATAATTTTGGCTTGAAGATGATGGATTTTCCGCCTGATTAGAACTTTCTTGTGGAACAAAACTGATATAAAGCAATGCTGGTTTAACCCCTGTACTTTTCTCGATGTTGCCGAGAATATCTCGGCTTTGGGCGAGAGTAACTAAGGGAATATCAGTGGGTAAGCCTAAATAGTCTACAAATTGCTGAGTAAAGTTTTCCTCTGAGGCGTCAACGGATTGGAGAGATGAGTCAGAAGTACCTGATGAGGAGGCTTCGCTGGATGAGCTGTTAGCGGGGGTGGATGAATTGCTATTCGCTTCATTAGATGAGGTTTCAGCGGAGACAGATGGATTATTAGTGGTTTCCCTAGGACTAGGATTAGTTGAGTTAATTGGTTGAGTTGTTGGTTCAGAGAGAGTCGTATCGCTGGGATTGTCTAAATTATCTTCTGGATTCACAGAAGTCGGATTATCGGGATTGTCTAAATTATCTTCTGGATTCACAGAAGTCGGATTATCGGGATTGTCTAAATTATCTTCTGGATTCACAGAAGTCGGATTATCGGGATTGTCTAAATTATCTTCTGGGTTCACAGAAGTCGGATTATCGGGATTGTCTAAATTATCTTCTGGGTTCACAGAAGTCGGATTATCGGGATTGTCTAAATTATCTTCTGGATTCACAGAAGTCGGATTATCGGGATTGTCTAAATTATCTTCTGGGTTCACAGAAGGAGTTCTTTCGTAAGTGAGAATTGGAGACTCTTCACCACCAAAAATAAGTTGCTCAGGATCAATCTGCCAATCAGTGTCCTGATCAAGATCGGGAGATATTATAGCAACTGGATTAATCAGGGGATTGCTTCCCGGATTCGGAATTGTAGGAGTTTCTGGATTGGTTCCCGGATCAGGAATAACTGCATTTTCGGTACTCGTAAACAGACCCTGATTTCTCAGTTCCTGCTCTCCGGGAATGATATTGTTATATCGAATGCTACCCCCCGCGATCAAGTTTATACTACCTAACTCACCCTTTCCCCGTTGAGAAACATCTATAGTACCGTTGATATTAATATCGCCCGAAGCGGATAACTGTACAGAACCGCTATCACCAGCATCATCTTCACTTGTGGATATATTCCCAGGTCTATTTGCAGATATATTGCCGATAATGATATTACCTGAATCCGCCTCCAATATTATCGAACCAGCATTACCAGAACCATTGTCATTTGTATTTATACCATTGTTGATAGTAATGTTCCGAGAACTCGATAACGTTACCGAACCTGCATTGCCATCATTCTGATCGTTAGTAATTATGTTGTTTGCCAAAATGTTGCCAGCGGCAGATAAGTTTACATCACCCGCATTATTTAAACTTTGATCACTTGTATTAATAGTGCCATCAACAGTAATATCTCCAGTAGCGTTTAATATTACAGTACCAGCATCAGTTGTCGGCACAGAATTAGACGTCGTGATATTCTTAACGGTAATATTTCCGGGTGACGATGGACTTCCTGTAGAGGCAAAACTTGTGTTTCCAGCATTTTGGGGAACATTGGGGGAATTCTTTAAATCTGCTGGGTTTAAACCTGCCCGCAAAATTACGGAGGGAGAGCTAGTTAAAAGTTGAATATCTGGATCAGGATCAGACTCTGGTAAACTTATATCGGGTCCAGTAATTGTGATATTCCCGCCGATAATACTGCCTGTCGATTCTATCTTCAGTGCCACACCATTATAATCACCAAATGTCACATTCCCATCAACGCTAATAATCGGGTCAAAATAACTCACAAAGTTACCTGGATTACCGACTAAATTCAGAATCGAGAAACTTCCGCCACTGGTAAAATGAGCATCGCCAGAAATATCTCCATCGCTGACTAAGCTGAGATTACCGCCACTTTGAAAAGGGGTTTGGGGATGATTTAATGCCAAAATATCAATGGTATTATTCCCTTGAATATAGAGATTTCCCCCAGCTTGGGCAAGGAAGGGATTCGTCGCACTATCTCGCACGCGCACCGTATCTTGTGCCAATAAATTTAAGTCACCTGTGGTTTGTAACTGACTCTCAACCAAGGTTAAGTTATGCTGTGCAGACAAGGTGGCTGTCTGAGAAATCACGTTTTTAGCAACGATATCCCCAGGTTCAATCGGAATACCCGACGCTGAGAGTGCTACCGTTCCATTGCTATTCACTTCAAGTTCTGGAACCTCAACGGAACCCGTCAACAATTGCGGTAAAGATAGAGGAGTAATCAGTGTCTCTTCCGCCGGAACTTCGAGACTCAGCAAATGTCCAGGTTGACTGATGCGGACAGTACTTTCACCAGGAACTGTGGTAATGGTAATCTGTCCATTCGGGGCTTCAAGGTTCCCTGTACTCACCACTGTACCACCAATTAAGCTTAAGTCTTTGCCAACATTCAAATTACCCCCATTAACAATCGCCCCAGGGTGGGAAGTATTGAACGTGAAAGCGTTTGGCTGACCCACAAGAGAGGTATAATCATTAGACGCGATCGCACTAAACCAATTCTCCCCAAACCCAATCCCCGTCGCCGTCGTCGCGGTAAAGGATGCAGGTACATCTAACCGCGCATTTTGACCAAACACAATCCCAGCCGGATTAATCAAGAACAGATTAGAATTGCCCCCTGTTACCTGAATCAACCCGTTAATCAGTGAAGCATTTCCCCCCGTCACACGGGATAAAATATTCTGGATAGTGGGATTCGTTATAAAATTAGCCATCTGGTTTGCATCTAAACCAAACTCACTAAAACTGTGAAAAAGATTAGTACCATTTCCAGAGGTTTGACCGCCAGTAATATTAAATTTGTCACCACTAGAGTTGACTTGAGTATTCGTTCCATCATTCGCTGGCACAACGGATTGTGCTTTAACTACAGTGGGAAAAAAAGTCACAACTAACATCCACAGTAAAAGGTTATTTCTACTACTGTTTTCTGTTAGCCACTTCAATAGTTTAATAACTTGCCATCCATGCTTTGTCAACCACACAGCCATTTTCCTCTGATTCATGGGTTGCAGCCTGATAACTTAAGGCTAGATTGAGTCAATTCAACCTTGACTTACATTTGAACAACCTTCACCGAATTTTCTTTGCTTTTAGAGAACAAAACGATAAAAAAGGGTAGAGGTTATCGGGGTATCGAATGTAAACCATTGAATTGACTGAATTAATTTCAGTTTTTACAGCTCTTTTTCACACCGTTGCTAATGAATTCACTTGATCCTTCAAGAGTTATGAGTTCTTTCCGGATAGCTTTTCACTGCCATTAAATATTCTGCCAATTTTCATCAGTGAGTTTACCTAAGCTATTAAGCTGAGAATTGTTAGATGTAGAAATCCAACATCAAGTATCCTTATAAATTCCCCGACTATCTAAACAACAATGTTTTTTTGATTATAACATTTTCCTAGCTAAGTCCATGAGCTTTATCAAAATTTAATTTAAATCTGCTCAATATTTTATTCCTGTAAAATGTATAGGATTTTTTTAGGGCAACACAGATTATATGTAGGAGCGCCCCGATCTGTGCCATGAATTTCATTTAGGCAATCTATAATTGCTATTATTTCAATTGAATCAGGTCAAAATTATTCGGTAACAAGCTTATTTGAGTGCTTCAACCTGCCCCTAGATAAGAATCTGTGACCTTTATACTCCATGCTTTGGCTTACCAGGGACTACCAATCATTGTGAAAGCACTCCAGTAGTAAGGATGTTCAAAACTTTGGTCTCTTAACCGGGCAAGTTCTGGTGGCAAAGACATCATTTCCTCAGTTGTAATCAGTTGTCCATCTTTTGTATAAACTTGCCCTTTGAGCATGGCTAATTGAGCTTGGCGTATGGCTTCTGCTTTAATCGGAGCTTGTTTGAGCTGCTGATAAAATTCAGTCATCAACCCCAAGGTTCCTTCATCACTCACATACCACAAACTACCCACCGCCGACTTGACCCCCGCTTTAACTGCCAACCCAGCAAAGCCTAATTCCGCTTCCTCATTTCCCAACGCCGTGCGACAAGCACTTAGGACTAATAGTTCTACCGTTGGGTTGTTTAAGCCTAACTGAGACAGTTCATTCAGTCGCAGTTTACTATCCCAAAATTGGATATAGGAGTTACTCAATTCTCCTGGCACAAAATTAGCATGGGTTGCCAGATGAATCATGCCAAAGGGTTGACGTTTTTGCTGTTCTTTTAGGTTATTCAGCGTGAAGGATTCATTGAGAAACGATTTCCCCTGCCATATATCCTGAGTGATTTCTGATAACTCCACTGGCACAGCAGGTAATGGCTTTTGGTCTGTAAATTGAGATGCTCCCATTGCCAGAACTTCCATGTTAGTAACCGACTGGTAACGGGTATCGGTGAGGCTAATACTTGGCATTAAGCCAACACTGTACTTTTCGATGAGAAACTGTTCACCATCATAAAGTGCTGCCAAAGGAACGGAGCGCAAGTTAGTATCGAGGAGGAAAATGAGATTTTCAATACCTTGACCCTGGAATTCATCTTCCAACGGCTTCACCAACCAGTTATAGAGTTGCTGTCCCGACACGACATAACCCTTTTGGCTACGGACATTCGTGACTTGCAAACGAAATTCATTAGCAACTTTCAGGACTTGCTCACGGGTTACTCCTTCTACTTCTTTGCGAATTGGGGTTCCTTGAGCAGTTACCAGGAGTATTTCTAATTGATCTTGAGGACTTGGAGTTGGGAAGGGTAGATTTGTTGCCTCATCAGTAGCAATCGTTTGGGGAGCAAAACCGACATAGATGAGTGCGGGTTTAGCTCCAGTTGATTTTTCAGTATTAGCGAGAATTGCACGGCTTTCTGCTAGGGTTCTCAGGGAAATATCTCCCGGTAGCTCTAAATATTGCTCGAATTGCCGCGTGAATTTTTCTTCAAACTCAGCCACAGAATTCGTTTGAGTTGAATCTATCGGCGGGTTTGTTTCAGATTGCTCTTGGGTTGTAGTAGCTTCGTTGCTGTCAGAGCGGGATTGGTTAACTTGGTTGTTATCACTCGGTTCATTACTACTTGGGTTTGTACTATTTAGATTAGGTTCAGGAATTGGTTCCGGTTCAGGATTGGGTTCGGCTTCAGTAATCGGTTCGGCTTCCGTTTCCGGTTCCGCAATGGGTTCGGCTTCAGTAATTGGTTCCGCTTCCGCTTCCGGTTCCGCAATGGGTTCGGCTTCAGGAATTGGTTCCGCTTCAAGAATTGATTCGGCTTCAGTAATCGGTTCCGGTTCAGGAATGGGTTGAGGAATCCGTTCATAAATCAGTGCAGGAATCCGTTCATAAATCAGTGCAGAAATCTCTTCGGGATTGGGTTGCGGTTGGGGATTAGGTTGCGGTTGGGGATTGGGTTGCGGTTGGGGATTGGGTTGCGGTTGGGGATTGGGTTGCGGTTGGGGATTAGGTATGGGGTTGGTTTGGTTAGGTGTGATCTGAAGCTGACCCATATCGCCTGGTGGGAGAGCATCTTGGTTGATATTGACTGGTGTAATCGAACCCCCTGCTGTCAAGGTTACGTCGCCTGAATTACCTTGTCCTTGTTCACTGGCATCTATACCATTAATGCTAATATTACCTCCGGCTGTTACTGTTACAGAACCCGCATCACCCTGTCCTTTATCACTGGTGTTGATAGTGTCAGTCGTAATATTTCCTTGAGCCAACAGATTTACAAAACCAGAATCGTCTCCACTACCCATACTTGTAGTCGCCGTTATAGTGTCTGTAATAATGTCACCCGTGGCAAACAATATTACAGGACCTGCATCAGCTTGGTTAAGTACAGAAACTTCATCGGAAGTGTTAATATTTCCTACATTGATACTTCCTGGTGGCAGCGATAACGGCGATCCTGGTGTTTGAAAATTGGTTGATCCTTCAGTTGCAGGAACGTTAGTAGAAGTTACCGCATCCAACCCAGCTCGCAAAATCAGGGTTGGTTGACTGGTCAAAAGCTGCAAATCTGAATTAGAAATTCCTGCATTAGCATCAAGAGAATCATCGGGTCTAGTAATCGTAATATTGCCCCCCTGGATACTACCTGTCGCCTCGACCAAAAGGGCTGCACCTGTATAATCTCCAAACTCAACATCACCATCGACCCGAATAATTGGGTCGTAAAGGCTAACAAAATCACCTGGCTCACCGGACAAATTGAGAATCGAGAAATTTCTCCCACTAGCAAAGTGAGCATCGCCAGAAATATTGCCATCGCTGACTAAACTGAGATTACCACCACTTTGAAACGGTGTCTGCGGATGATTCAGCGCTAAGATATCAATACCCTGATTCCCTTGAATGTAGAGATTTCCTCCAGCTTGGGCAAGAAACGGATTGACCACACTATCTCGCACCCGTACTGTATTGTTTGCCAGCAGATTCAAATCTCCCGTTGTCTGTAACTGACTCTCCACTAAGGTAAGATTATGCTGAGCTGACAGTGTAGCCGTCTGGGAATTCACATCACGCGCCACAATATCCCCATTTTCCACAGCGATACCCGATCCCACTAATTGGACGTCTCCATTACCATTCACCTGCAAACCAGGTATCTGCCCACTCCCGGTTAACAACTGAGGTAAATTTAGAGGAGTCAATGGGATTGAAGCAGAGGGTTGAACCTCTAAACTCAGAACATGTCCAGCTTGGCTAATCCGCACCATACTCTCACCAGGGACAGTTGTCACCCTAATTTCTCCGCCTAGTGCTGTTAAGCTACCCGTACTGACAACCGTACCCCCAATTAAGCTTAAATCTTGTCCGGGTTCTACTGCCAAATTACCCGCGTTCACAATTGACCCAGGATTTGTGGTATTAAAGGTAAAAGCACTGGGTTGACCAATTAATGCAGCATAATTATTTGCCCCTTGTGCATTAAACCAATTATCGCCAAAACCAATACCCGTAGCCGTCGTAGCGGTAAAGGATGCGGGAACATTAAGTTGGGCATTTTCACCAAATACAATACCCGCAGGATTTATTAAAAATAGATTAGAATTTCCCCCAGTCACTTGCAGCAACCCATTAATGACGGAAGGGTCGCCACCTGTCACACGAGACAGAATATTTTTGATACTAGGATCAGAAATAAAATTAGCGGTTTGGTTCGCGTCTAAACCAAACTCGCTGAAGCTATGAAAACGATTTGCGCCATCCCCAGAGGGTTGCCCGCCAGTGATGTCAAACTGATCGCCATTGGATGTGACAACCGTTCCCGTCCCATCTGGCGCTTCAACAACTGATTGAGCTAACCCCCCCGTTGGTAAACTTGCTAGGAGTAACGTCAACAGTAGATACTGGATTCGTTTACCTTTTTTTTTGGTCATGGCGAATAGATTGGCAACCACCAGCCAGTAATTTGTCAATACTGTTGTGTTCATCTTGTCTGTCATTGGTTGTTGCCTATTTTAGGGTCAGGACTAATCAGAATTAATGACGGTTTTATCAGCTCTTGGGTTTCCTCATATTTTAGCAATTAATAGAGCAAGTTTGATTCATGATTCTACTTCATAGAAGCTTAATAAATTAGATTCTTTGTGAAGCTGCAGCCCTAGAATTAAAGTGCGATATCGTTTTTTTAGTCGCCCCTAAAAATATTATAAATAATTATCAGACTTGTGGGACTTTTGAGGCGCATCCCCTTTGGCTGAATTTGTCCCGTGGATATCTTGGCAATTTTCGGATGACTGAACCTTCGCCGCACAAGTTTTCCACTATCCAGGTTGAGTGTTGCTTGTACTCGCTTCTATCCCAGCACAAGTTTACGTTAAATTATATTATTTTAATGTATAACAAAGTTAGATTGTGCAATAAACAGTGAAAAATTATATACTGGAATATGTTGAAGCATTAAAATTTAGGGCTGATGAAACTAAAAGGGCGGGTCACGGCTTATTTACCGGAAGAAATCCAGAGAGCCTTAGAACAGTGGGCAGAGGAAGAAAGTCGGTCACTGAGTAGCCTAGCGACCTACTTGTTAACTCAGGCTGTCAAAGAGCGTCAACAACAACAAAACCAATCGAATTAGTGCAGTCGGCGCGAAAAAAGCCGACAGGTTGGGCAGTTTTGTTTTGTGGCGGTAGTTTATGGTCGCGGTGAGTTCTGAAAGTTCAAAACTTGGCATCCTCACCGTCCTTGTAGGACGGTGATTCCCTACCAGGTCAAAGTTTTGGATAACCATCTATCAGCCAATTGACGTAAAAGATTAAGAAGTTTTGCTGAGGCTAGAACCCATCCTCAGAAGACACAATAGCATGTAGGGACAAATCAGAACCTGAATGGTTTAGGGCTTGGGTATGATGTTTGAGGAACTAGCACGCGACCTCAAACATCATGCACAAGCCCTCTCTCTCTTTACTGATTAGGCTCAGGCTAGGCGGGCTAGTTCGACTGGACTGGCTGGTTAAACTCTAGCAGGGATTGAGTTCCAGGGAAATAGGTTGCCCAAAACGAAACAATAGGACGTCGTTTCCAGTTCTGACGACTCACTTGTAGCAACAAAATGGGGGCGATCGCGTTATTATGTTGCCCAACAATCGTCACGGCGACATCAGTGACCAAAATATCGCCATCGAAACTGCGTTGTGCGGCGGCTCGAGCAACGGCTTCAGCGCGGCGGAGAAAGTTGGCGTAAGTTTCCTCTGGCTGACTGTTCAGAGGCACTTCCACTCGCGCTGTGTAAGCACAAGCCATCTCAGGAGCGATCGCGGCTGTCATCAGCCAACTGATACTGGTACAACCGAACAACACCCATAAACCGAGGGGCGCAATTTGTTTTCGGGCAATTGACTGGATCATCGGGGTAGACGAGGAGTTGAATGAAACAGAAATTTTAACAGCACAAGCTTGATCAGATAACCGCTAAAAAATATCTATGCAAAACGGGAGCATGATACGCCGTCACACGGTATAACGACTTCCTGTCGGATTCTCACCGACCTCTCCAAGCTCCCCGAAAGGATTGTCAACAGCCGATATCGCTTCATCCTCCGCAGGAGAATGAAAGCCCCGTACTGGGCGTAACCTGGAGTAGACTGTCAGTCTAGGCTGGAAAAAAGAATGGCGAGATGAGCCTTTGGCTCGTTTCGCCACTGACCGCCAGTCTGACCAAACGTGCTTCCGTGGTTCCGTTCCTTGGTAGGCTGATTTGGCTGGCAGTCTTTCTGATAGACCCATCCCACGTCGCGCTAACACCAAAGCAGCAGCCGTGGCACTATTCATGCCATACATAGACATGAACTTCACTAATCCAATCCAGCTACTGTAGGCTGGATTCACTTGAATAACCTGGATACCTAACTTAAAGCACCTGGCTTTAAGTAATTGAAGGAATTTGGAGTAGGCAAAGTTACTCAACATACGGCATGCCCTTGCATTTAGTTCGCGCAATCGTTTTTTCTTTTCCGTAAAATCGAGTTTTTCGACAACAATGGGACGCTTATGCTCCAAGGCTAACGTAGTCAAGTCAGTAATGACATCAACCAGAATAGCCTCAGTGCGTCCCTTGGGCTGAGATTGAATATTGACCTTGAGAGGACCAAAGCCGTCTAGATTCCCATCCTGATCAGTCATTGCCCAGCCAATGCAGTTGGGGTTAAGGTCTACACCGATGGCTCCCCAAGAAACGGGGGCACTTATCCTGGGAGCGGGTTCAACATCAAAAGTGATATGGATTTCCCACTCCGTTAAACTTTTCTGGATGAATCGATAGGTTAAGGCTTGTCGGTTATACCAAGCTGTTGCCAATAAGTCTGTCCCATGTTTGGGTAATCGAATCGTCCATTGGATGTATTTTCCATATCGCTTTTCTAGGCCATAAGGAACTCGAATATGAAGGAACTTCCCAATTAGATCCAACTGGCAAATCTGATTCCCGTAAGATTCGTCTTTGGAACCAATCATCTCCACGGTATATTTATTGCCCAGATTTACGTGAACAGGAGCGGTTTTGCTCTGGGCGATTTTTTGCCTCAACTTGTGGGTGTACCGTTTCTTTTGATGAAGTTTAACTTGGGCTTGCCTGAACAGAGTTAAATGATGAGCGCACCGCATGGGGCAAGCGTCTGGGTATTTGGGTTTGAGGGACTTTGGCACTTTCTTCTTTTTCCCTCGGTTTACCTGTTCTACCGCTTGCAGATAATAGGAGTGCGCTTTAATTTTTTTTTCTAAATTCTTAATAACTTCCGTTGCGTGTTTGAGTTTGCCCTGAAGTTCCTCTAGATGATTGCTACGGCATTCTTTGACCGACTTAACTGCGCCTTCAACATAGGCAATAATACTGTTCGCTTGTCGCTTGTTGATGTTGTGGTTTTGCTGTAGTTGAGTATTAAGCTTTGACTTACTGGGAGGCTTTTGCTCTAAAAGTAGCTTTAGGCACTCAATCTTAGCATCATAGCCGAGTGTCGCCGCGTCATTCAAAAACGCCACCGCCCAAGGGTTGGTTGTTGTAGTGACATAAGTGCGGGATTCGCCTTGGGTCATGACAGGAGTAAAACCTATTATTTGTGTATCTTACAGAGATTTATCCGAGGAGTCAACAGCTTCACCCCTATCGACAACCACCGACCCATAGATTTTTCAGCCAAAACCTCCCTTGTCGATTATCGGTAAATCTAGGTATTTGCGCGACTGCTGCAAACCCTGCAAAGGCAGATTTTGATTAAATCTTCCCGTTGGAGACGATTTGAGGGTTATCCTGGCGCAAGGGTAAGGGAAGTAATAGAATGATTGTGTCCAAAACGTCTTGATCAAGACTGAAACATTAGTCATACAAGACGATAGCAAACCTGACCAAGTTCCCGCCGCCAACGTCGAAAACCCTCTCCCCATGGCAAATTACGCTTGTGTTGCAATTGGCATCAATCGCTATCAGTTTTTACCGCCCTTGAACTACGGACAGGCGGATGCTCAAGCCTTGTGGCAGTTTCTGGTGCAGCAAGCGGAGGGGTCATCCCAGGATTATTTATTACTAACTGATCATTCACCCCTGATTGATCGCCAATCCACCTATCCCACTCAGGACAATATTTGGCGCTGGCTGGAAGCGATTCGCCAACCCTCCCCGACGAACGGCAAAAATTCCTCGTCGAGGGGTTGGCGGTGGTTCTTTTTCAGTGGCTATGGTGTCTGTTGGCAACAAACCGATTACCTGATGCCCATTGATGGGAATCCACAGGATATTCCTCGGACTGGGATATCAATGCGATCGCTGCTGAGTTCTCTTAAGCCCCAAGGGGATGAAAACCTGCTGGTTCTGCTGGATATTAACCGATCGCCTGGACTGCAAGCCGGTAAAGCTGTTGGTGCCCAAACTGTGGAATTAGCCCGTCAGATGGGAATTACCCTGATCCTCTCAAGTCAACTGGGGCAATTTTCCCACGAAGCGACGGCGTTGCGGAATGGTTTGTTTAGCACCGCGTTACTGGAAGCTCTGGGCTACTATCAAAGGGATCTAACCCTAGCAAACTTAGAGCAGTATTTATGCGATCGCTTACCGGAGTTAAGTCAACACCACTGGCGCCCCATACAGACGCCTTTAATGATCATCCCTTCACAGACAACCCGAAAACAGCTCATTTTGCCCCTCTCCCTGTCCGCTTCAGCCGAACAGAAAACGGCGACAACCATTGCCTCAACATTAACATCGGGTGACCCGACAAATGGCAAGTCAGCCTATCAGGAAGCCTCTACTAATAATGGCGCAACAGTCCCTGTCTCCAACTATGCCGTTGCCATACCGGACAAAAAACCGACCAACTCGTTAATACCCACGGGTTTTGATGAACATCCCCAGTCAATAAAAGCTTTGGTTAAAGCGCCTGATTCAGCTTCACAGGAGGATAAGCCAGACAATCAATGGAAACAATGGCTGCTGCGAGTGGGTGGACTAATACTGGTTTTGGTACTGATGCTAGTCACTCTCAGGATTCTCAACCGCCAAACTGGGACAAGTCCCCAGATCATTGAGTCTGTACCAGAAACCCAACCCAACGCCGATGAAGAGACTGTCGGTTCAGTGGGTCAAACTCCCGTCGCCTCACCAGAACCTACCCCTTCGCCGCTTCCCCCCTCACCCGTGGAAAATCAGGCTATCGCACCGACTTCTGAGGTTAAGCCCAGGGAACAGCCCCTAGACTCACCCTCGCCCTCTGATCCAGAATCCATGCAAGCAAATCAACGAATTTTGGCACAAGCCAAAGGCACAATCCAACCCAATCAAGCCTCACTCTTCAGTCAAGCGATCGCCCAAGCCCAGAAAATTCAACCCGATGAACCCCTTTACCAGGAGGCGCAACAGGATATCCAGCGCTGGAGTCTGGTGATTCTCGATTTAGCCGAAGGACGTGCCAAACAAGGGAATTTTGCTTCTGCGATCGCGGCGGCAAAATTAGTTCCTTCTACCTATCCCTCGATTTATAATCAGGCGCAGTCGGCGATTAAAACCTGGCAGACTCAAGCCCAACAGCAGCAGCAAAACCAAGGGCTTATTCAAACCGCTAAACAGCAACTGCGACCAAATCAAGCCTCTTCTTATAATCGCGCGATTAATACCTTGCGTCAAATTCCCGTCGGTCAACCGGGTTATGCTCAAGCGCAACAGTTAATTAACCAATGGAGTCG
The DNA here is from genome assembly GCF_040219735.1 of Coleofasciculus sp. G1-WW12-02. Lineage (NCBI taxonomy): Bacteria > Bacillati > Cyanobacteriota > Cyanophyceae > Coleofasciculales > Coleofasciculaceae > Coleofasciculus > Coleofasciculus sp. G1-WW12-02. The sequence continues at coordinate 36,795 of NZ_JAVJRX010000095.1, forward strand.
CCAGATTTATTTAATCGCCCATTCCCGCGCATGGCGGGGTCAGTTGTCACTGGCTAGACAAACTGCTGCCTTAGTTCCGCCGGGGACTCCATCCTACCAAGCCGCGCAGCAGGCGATCGCACGGTGGCAGAATGGTCAACAGTAAGCTCTTCCCTTCTTCCCCTATCACTAATCACAACTCTGATAGACGTACACTTTGGTGTTTTGTCGGGGTACTAGTTACTTTTATTCGTAAACGTCTTGAGAGAAGCCGCCGCCTCTTCGGGTTTTCCTGAAGCGGGAAAGACTAAAATACTCTTAATTTTGGGATTATTAACCAGTTCTTTTAAGCGAGAAAACTGCTGATCGGAAATAGCAACTCCCGCATAGTTTTCGGCATAATTCAACTCCTCTTGAAAATTGTCGTCATTATAAACTTGAATAAAAACCCGATCAACATTCCAATTTTCCCAGTCTGCCGCAAAATAACGTTTACCCCAATACGGATTATGATGGCAAATATCGAAACTAACATTTGGGTTAGCTTGCTTCATATCCGCGATCATTTGCTGTACAAAAGTAGTCAAATGGGTTGTGCGATCAACTTTTCCGGGTAAGTCGGCATGATAACCCAGGTAATCATCCCACTGAACCGCATCAATAGTGGGATACTTTTGCACAAACTCGACTAATATATTTTTGAAAAAACTCCCGACTTCTGGGAGTTCCACATCCAGTAAGTAGTGATCAATGCTGGGATAGGTTTTATCCACTCCAGGCACAATCCATCGTTTGGAAATTGCTGTGTCAAAAATCGGACTATTTTTATCGAGTTTAATCCCCTTCTCAAAATAGGCGTGAACTTGCATTCCCTGCTTGTGTGCCTCATCAATTAACCAGTCTAACCATTGCTCTTGAAATTTATTGGGACAACTTTTGTATCCGAAGGTTTGCTGCATGACCTCACTGTTATACATCGTGCAACCATTGCCCCACACGCCATGAATAATTGTATTGATGCCTTGAGCGCGATAATACCGAACTCGTTCGCGAATCATTTTTTCGCTAGCATTATTCGTGGCTTGATATCGACTTAAATAAATTCCCCGAATTTCTTTTTTCTGCCAAGGCGTTTGAGGTGATGGTGATGGATTTGGGGGTAGGGGTAATGGTGAAACTTGGGGACTAGTTGTCGGTGTCTGAGTGGGAGTAACTGACGCCACGGGAGAATTAACAATCGGTGCGTTGGGGATAGGCGCAGGAGGTAATGGCGGCGGAGTGGGTTGTTGATTATTAACCGCCGTGGGTTGTTGATTCGTTAGTGGATTATTTGGCAAAAATTGGCTAATCGCGACAAGATCGAGATGCCTAAAGCCCCAATAACCTACTCCTAACAAAACGAGGATTAATGAAATGGGTATCGAAGTACATCCACATCCCTTGTTTTCTTTTTTAGATGGCATGGTAACATTAGTTATTGTTTAATCATGACATGGCTTGGAGAAAGAGATTCCCGTTGCAGTTGGCTTAGGGGTGTGAGTCGCAACTGCCAGAAATCCCTTCCCCCCTACCCCTAGCTTAACCCACGGCTGAGTTGGCTGATTCCGGTTGCGATCGCGTCTTTATTGACCCTAACTCTATTGTGTCCCCTTTTTCACGATCGCGTCTGGCTTAAAAATCTCTTTTTTGGGGCATAGAAAAATCGGATTAAAATCAGGTTTGGCATCAGTCAAGGTCAGGTTAAGCTAAAAATAGGGTGAGGAATGTCGGAAAAAATCTGCTTCTCGTACAGATTCGGCGAATTATAGGTTACCGAATTTCTGTGAGCAACAATTGCCACTCGATAACCAAAGATTTAGGAATGATTAAGGAAAGGGGTTGTCCACCTTTGAGGGGTATGGAAAGATTCAGAGATTCATCAGCTTGTAATTTGGCAAAGACATCGGTAACATCATACTGACCAACATTAAGTGCAGGCGCGGCTTGGGCAAAGACATCGGCGGCGGTGAGAAGTTTACCGTCTGCTGTGGTAATTTCCAGGAATTGGGGATGGGTAAACTCAGCCATACCCGGAAAGCCAACTAACCGCAGATTCAGGCGCGTTGTCTGACCTGGTATTATTGTTTTGAACAGAACCACCTGCCAAGTTCTTCCTGATTCATCTTTCAAAGACTCCTGAGAGTGATAGCGCATAATTCCCGGCGCGTCTTGGTGTTGTCGAAGTACAGCGACGGCTGGCGGAGTTATGAACGTGGCTTGGAGCAGGAGTAATACCAGAAAGAATCTACCAAGCGCTAGAAGTTGAGAAAAGCATTGTTGAATAGGATAAACCATAAGTGCTAAAGATAAAGCCAACTCAAAGAAGTTTGAACATTTTTAAATTGTGCCATAGGAGAAAATCATCATGACCGGTCAAATTCCCAGCCAATCATCATTTTCATTGCAACTGCGCGATCGCATCGAATATCCTGAAGGGGGTGTACTGAGTAAAGTTATTCATAAAGATGACAAATGTGACCACACGTTGTTCTGTCTAGCGGCTGACACGAGTATTTCTGAACATACGTCACCTCGTAACGCTACGATTAATGTGATTGAAGGAAAGGGTATCTTTACTTTGGAGGGTAAGGAGATTCCATTAGAACCGGGCGTTTTTATTTCCATGCAGGCTAATGCTCCCCACGCTTTAAAGGCTGAACAAAATTTGGCGTTTCTGTTAACGCTATGGAAAAATGACTGAGGATTAAACCAATTGGATTGTGTACCTGCACCCATCGAACTGCTTCACCCTCATCCCCAATTACGAAATGTCTTAGTTTATTCTGAAGGAACTGGAGAAACAGGGGCGACACTCATTGACAATGTGGATTTAGTCTGTTAAAGTTCATTTAAATTTTCTGGGATGGGGGGTTCGCGAATGGGAGCAGCCGCACTGACAGGATTTATGAGGAAGAAGGCGCTTTTAATTAAAACTGACTCTCAGTCTGATCCGTGTAAGAATACTATATGTCAAGTATTAAAGATGAAATGCCTCTCCTTGCCCGTCATGAAGGAGACTGGGTAGGAACTTACATCCTAGTTGATAATCAAGGAACGGTTCTTGACAAACATGAATCTCACTTAAGTTGTCAGTTCCCTGACACAGGTTCATATCATTATTATCAAATTAATCGCTATCACTGGTCTGACGGCAAACGGGAGGAGCATAAATTTCCTGCAATCTATCGGGATAAAGCCCTCTGGTTTGACACAGAACGCATTCAAGGGAAAGCCTGGGAAGTTGATTCGGCAACAATTATCCTACACTTTACCTACAAGACAATACCGGATAGTTATTTATATGAAATGATTCAACTGAGTCCCTGCAATAACCATCGCTCCCGCACCTGGCATTGGTTTAAAAGTCATCAACTCTTTCAACGCACATTGATTCAAGAAGAACGCAGATAAAATAGTCATTCGTCATTTGTCATACTCAAGGGAGTGAGAAGCAAGCTACGTCATTCGTCATAGCCATCCTCGCAGCCAATAAACGGCTGTACCAATATATTCCTTGATCGCGCGGGTTGTCTTATCTAAATTTTGAGTATCTGGCAAACCATTCAACAAAGTAGCTGCTAGACTACTATTCGGTTCATTCAATTCTTGTTGAGTGACCAAAAAATCCGTCGGTGCTGGAATCGCCTCAATCCCCTGACGCAGAAAAATCCGTAGGGCGCGGGGCATGTGCATAGCGGAGGTAACTAATAGTACCTTTTGTATTCCTTGCTCCTGTAAAATTTGCCGCACATTGATAGCATTTTGGTGGGTGTTAAGTGACGCAGGATCTTGTAAAATAGCTGAGGGAGGAACGCCGATCATTTCTAAGATTACAGCCATATCTGCTGATTCCGGAGAACCCCCACCTCGCCACTCAATCCGTCCCCCAGAAGCAATAACTAAAGGCGCTTTGCCTTCCTGATAAAGCTGCGCCCCATAAAAAACGCGATCGCCTGCTTCATTTAAATCCGGTGCAGGGCGCGGCGGAAAAGCCGATCGAGTTGCCCCCCCCAAAACCACGATTGCCTCCGCCTGGGGTAATTCGGTAGGGGGGATATGCTGCCACTCTAGGGATTGAACCATGCTATTGGCAACCCAACCGTTACTGGTGACTAACAAGATAATCAATCCTAAGGCGATAGGTATGGGAACCCAACGGGGACGTTTCCAGGACAAGACTAACGCCACAACCATCAGTACGCAAGCGAGTCCTAATGGATATACAAATAGGGGGAGTAGCTTGGAGAGAAATAGAAACATACAGCAGGAAATTAAAAATACACAATTCAGATTTTATCAAGCCCTTGTGGTAAGGTTAAGAATATAGCAATTAAGCCCTCTACTCTATAAAGCGGCTCACTAACCTCAAAAACAATGCAACAATAAAAGTAACCTAGACTTATTCTGAAGTGGAATGCTTCGCCCCGGCGACGCCGATATCTTAAATTTTCTTGAACAAATCCAGCTGGCTCGAAACGTCACGGCTGGTCTACGCTGCTATCGTCTGCGAACGATGTGCTTACATTTTGGACGGTGGCTGAAACTAGATAAAACCCAACTGCGCCAGCTTGTTTTCCTGAGTTACTGTCATGGCTTAGGAAAACTCAGCATTCCTGACTCGATTTTACTCAATCCCGGTTCGTTAAGTGAACAGGATTGGGTAAAAATTCGCGAGTATCCAGAAGTGTCTGCTTTAGTCTGCAAGCAACTTCCTGTGTTGAGAGAATTCGTCCCTCTAGTGCTATCTCATCAAGAACGACTCAATGGCACCGGCTATCCCAAAGGACTCGAGGGCGATGAAATTCCGTTTATTGTCCAAGTTTTCCAGCTTGTCAATATCGCTGATGCTATTATCAGTAAGCGACTCCATCGTACCCGGAATGAACCCCCAAGCGATCGCCCCTACTGGATGCAAGCCATAGAAGAGATTACCAAGGAGATGGAAGTCGGCGCACGAGATCCCAACTTATGCGAGAAGTTTTTCCGGTTTCTTGAGCTGTTCTATCAAGGCGGCGGCTGAACCCGGATGTAACTAAACCCGCCCCAACTGAGTTTTGAGCGCGAAAACGCTTGGACAAATGACAAAGAACAAATGTGGCAACAGATTTCGCCAGAGGTTGTAACAAATGACCAATAACCAATGACCAATAAGCTATCGTAGAGGTTAAACTGGCACGATATACGGATGGTTGCCAATGAAAAAGTTTTTGTTACTGTGTTTGTTTGTCATTGGGCTAAGTTTTGCCCTTCTCAACTTTAAAGGGTTGGCAAATCAAGGGGAATTTGGCTCAATTGTGCTGGATTTCCGGGAAGATATTCCCGCCACAGAGATTAGCGCCGAGGTAAACGCGATCGCACAAAAATACGGTGTGACGCCGCGACTCAATAGCGAATTCTCTGACGTTGACAATATTTACATTTTGGAGGGCGATAAGCAACTCCTGCGTCAGCTCAAACGCTCAGAACTGGCAAAGGACACGGAATATATTGAACCCAACTACATCTACAGTACGTTTTTTGTTCCCAACGACCCCAACTATAGCCAGCAATGGAATCTCCGCAGCATTAATGTGGAAGCCGCATGGGATGAAACGCGGGGAAGTGGGATTACAGTCGCGGTGATTGATACTGGGATTAGTCCAGTTCCTGATCTCAAAGATACCAAACTCGTCGAAGGGTACGACTTCGTAAACGATAAAGTTGACGCCTTCGATGATAATGGTCACGGGACTCACGTTGCCGGAACCATTGCCCAATCTACCAATAATAGTTACGGGGTTGCTGGCGTGGCGTATGAAGCCAGTCTCATGCCCTTAAAAGTATTGAGTGCGGGTGGCGGTGGTACGATTTCCGATATCGCGGAAGCGATTAAATTCGCCGCCGATAATGGCGCGGATGTGATCAATATGAGCTTGGGCGGTGGCGGTGAAAGTAAACTCATGCAAGAAGCAATCGACTATGCCTATAACAAAGGCGTCGCGATTATTGCCGCAGCAGGGAATGCCAACCAAAATTCCGCCTCCTATCCCGCCCGTTATCCCCATGTTCTGGGTGTTGCCGCTGTGGATTCGGCTGGCGTAAAAGCCCCCTATTCCAACTACGGTGCAGGGGTTGACATTTCTGCCCCTGGTGGTAGTGAAGCGGGTAAGATTGTCCAAGAAACCATTAATCCCAAAACCAAAACTGCCATGTTTTCCGGCTTTCAGGGAACCAGTATGGCAGCCCCCCACGTTGCTGGGGTAGCGGCTTTGGTAAAAGCCAGTGGGATCGATAATCCTGATGAAATATTCAGCGTTCTCCAACAATCCAGCCGCCCGGTTGAAGATGACCCCCTCAACCACTTTGGCGCTGGACAATTAGATGCCGCCGGTGCGGTGAAATTAGCGACGAAGGGACAAATTACCTTCCGCGATTTCTTCCGTTGGTTGCGCGATAACGGTTATCTGAATCTCCGGTTCTGGATTGATGGTGGTGCGGTTGCGCTGCTGCCGAAAGTTCTTATGGTTCTGGGTTCCTACCTCTTGGCGTGGTTCTTACGGACTTATTTGTCCTTTGGCTGGAGTTTGACCACGGGGTTAGTGGCTGGAAGTTCAGGATTATTCTTCCTGCGCGGCTTCTATATCTTTGACTTACCCCAGTGGCCCCTACGAGTCATGGGCAGTTCGATTCCAGAATTGGGTACAGCGATTCAAGGCAGTGGGTTATTAAATCCCATTTTTGCCAGCGTGCTGATTCCCTTTATCTTAGTGGCACTGTTCCTGGGACATCCCCAATGGAAATGGGTGGCGATTGGTTCAGCCTTAGGTGTTGCCAGTTGCTTAGCGGTGAGTGCGGTAATGTCTCCTAGTCTTCTGTGGTTAGGAAGTGGCATTGGGGCGCGTCTATTTTTAATGGCAAATGCACTCCTGTGCTTCGGACTTGCCTATTTTGCCTCTAAAGAAGAAGGGAGATTTGCATGAGCATTAATGTCACAGGCAAAATCGAACACAAGGATATTGGCATGGGGGCTTGGGCTTTAGTTGCCGATTCTGGAGAAACCTATGAACTTCAGGATGCCCCCGATGAGTTACAGCAACCGAACTTGAAGGTGAAGGTGAAAGGAGAAGTGCGAGAAGATGTAATGACCACAGCAATGATTGGTCCTGTCCTCGAAGTAAAGTCCTTTGAAGTGATAGATTAAACTGAAAATCTAGGCTCTCCCGTAATTGATGTGATACCTAAAAACTGATCACATTAATAATTACGGGAGAGTTGCTTTTTAGGGGATAACTGACTTTATGGTAGGGGCACGGCATTGCCGTGCCCCTACAGGTAGCTTATTAAGATTGATAAGAACTTAGCTGTTCTTAGCTGTTCGCTTCATTACCCGCCCCTTCAGATAACCAATGCTACCAGACTAAATATTATTGAGCAGAGGGATAGATTGATTTAGCAATGAATACAGGCTTATTCTCGTATTCGGCTTCCAGTTGGCGTTTGACATCCAAATCCCAGGTTAAATCATAATCCCGCTCAAATTCAGCAGAGACAAAGGAACGTATCTCACCCGTCACGACGACATCTTCACCTTCGACCATGGTTCTCTCCGGTGCGACTAAGGTGAAGACCAATAAATCACCGCCACCCGCTAACTGATCTTCATCAAGGGTAAAGGTATTATTACTCCTAATCTCTTCCACTTCACCCTCTACAGCCACGGTTTTATTGTAGAATTGGCTAGGATTTTGGGTAATTTCTCCGGGTTTGGGTGCAAGTGCCAGTGATTCGGCGACAATCGCGGGTTTGTTTTCGTAGTCTGTATCGAATTGCAAGTCTAAGTCGAATTCTTCCTCAAACTCTACCATATTAAACTGGCGCACTTCACCGATGACTTGGACTTCAACATCGTCATCTTCTGGCAGGGTAAAGGGTTCGCCTGAGGTATTGACCACGATAATTTCATCACCGCCAAAAAACTCATCCTCTGAGATGGTAAAGGAGACATTATCCAGAACCTGTCTCACTTCGCCTCTGATTGTCACGGTTTGACCGATGAGTTGTTCGGTGTTCTCCTCGACTTCCTCCGCCGTCACGTTTTCTTCCTCTTGTCCAGCGGTGACAACCTCTTGCGTGGTGTCGGCGCAGGAGGGAAGTAGCACAGCCATTAGCGCTAAGGCGATCGCACTAGCAGGTAAGCTTTTACGATAGTGTTTAATAAACATGTATGAATGTCCTCTGAATAGTCAGCAAATCTTAGAAGTAAGGCTTCCACCCTTCATTCAAAGGCTTTTCTTGCGGCGACGCATCTTTCTGGTGGAGTAGCGATGAACTCTATCCCATGGATGATTTTGGCGAATAGGGAGATGGGGAAGCAGGGGGAGCAGAGGGAGCAGGGGAAGCAGGGGGAGATATTTAGGTCAACAGCCCCAACCTTTTATGGGGTAAGTTGACGGGGATGGAGACGGTACGCTTGACGGTTTTACCTCCAAAATCCTTGATCGACTTAGATTAGCACAAAAACTTATATGTTTTAGTGGTATACGCAAAGAAAATACATCGAGACTCACAA
>NZ_JAVJRX010000096.1:0-20390 GCF_040219735.1 Coleofasciculus sp. G1-WW12-02
CCTCACTAAAGGGTTTTTGACAGTGAGTACACTTAAATTGTCGGCGGTTAACCTTTAAAAATATTTCGGTTTCTCCCCAAGGTAAATCCTTAATTAAATGCCAATGATTTTGATGAAGACGATGGCTAGGTTTCTTACAAGATAAACGATGATGGGCGAAGCATTTGGGGAGTAACCTGATCCGACACATCCTCAAATTTTGCACCCAAATGCTTCGCCCCTACGCCCCTACGCCCCTACGCCCCTACGCCCCTACGCCCCTACGCCCCTACGCCCCTACATTCCTACGCCCCTACACCCCTACGATTTCGGCTAAACAACGCCCGATAAATGGGTTGTCCGCAGGAGATTGTGTAGGTTTCTCGTTCGGTGGGAACGGGTAGAGGATTGGTGGCTAACCATTCGGTTCCTTGACGTTGAAAGGCGGGATTCTCGGTAAAGCGATCGCGCATTTCTTTGGCTACGGTTTCCACGTCAGATTGAATCAGGGTTTCGCCCCCTTCTTTTAAGTATTTTGCCAACGTATTCACCAATTCTGGCTTAACCACACGGCGTTTTGCATGGCGTTTTTTGAACCACGGATCAGGAAATTGAATTGTCACCCGCTTTAATACTCCCTGGGGTAAAGAGTCTAAAATCGGTACTAATGAGTTATCAACATTGCAAAATATAAAATGAACATTACTTAATCCTAACTCAGCCACCGCTTCTTGGGCTTTCTCAACTAAAGGTTCCCGAATTTCTAATCCCAGAAAATTCCAATCCGGTTGCAGGGTTGCCATTTCTAGCAAAAACTCACCCCTAGCACTTCCTATATCCAGATGCAGGGGTTGCTTATGTTGATTGTAAACCTTTTCCCAGTGGGGAGGCGTTATCGGAGTCAGGTATTTTTTACTCAGGGGATTGACATGTTGGCGCACGCGAATTTTCGGCAATTGTTTCACCTCCTTTTTTGACATTTTAGATCAGGGGATTGGGGATTGGTGATTAATTTTGTCGGGGTGGGTTTGATGATTCCCAAAGGCAAATATACCCGCCCCACGCCAATTGTAGAGACGTTCCATGGAACGTCTCTACATTAATTAACCAATGGGAAGTTCAATAATAAACTCGGCGCCCTTTCCCGGTTTGGACATACAACGTAATTTTCCGCCGTGTTTTTCCACTACAATCTCATGACTAATCGATAATCCTAACCCGGTTCCTTTGCCAAAGGGTTTTGTCGTGAAAAAGGCTTGGAATAGCTTGTCTTGCATCTGTTCAGGGATACCGGGACCATTATCAGAAATACGGATTTCTACTCGCTGGCGATCAATCACTCCGGTACGAATCCAGATAGTGGGAGCAGTTAAGGTTTTGTCCCTCTCTGAAATTTCCGCTGAATTTTGCTTTCTAAATTCTGCTTCCTCTAACGCATCAATCGCATTCGCCAAAATATTCATAAACACTTGACTCAGGCGTCCAGGATAGCATTCAATGGGCGGTAATTTGCCGTATTCTTTAATCACTTGAATCCCTAAATGTTTCCCGGAGGGTTTGATTCGATGTTGCAAGAGAACCAGAGTACTGTCTAACCCCTCGTGCAAATCAATCATCATCATTTCACCCGCGTCAAGGCGGGAGATATTCCGTAAGCTTTTAATAATTTGGCAAATGCGTTCAATGCCCAATTCCATTGAGTGAAATGTTTTGGGAAAGTCTTTGATCAGAAAGTTTAGGTCAATTTCTTTCGATTTAGCTTGAATTTCTGGAACTGGATTCGGATAATGTTGAGTATAGAGGTGCAGGAGTTGGAGTAAGTCTCTGCTATATTCACCCGCACAGCTTAAATTACCATGAATCGAACTAATGGGATTATTAATTTCATGGGCAACTCCGGTGATCATTTGTCCCAAACTAGACATTTTTTCATTTTGAACCAGCATGGCTTGGGCTTGTTGCCAATTGGTTAGGGCTTGGGCAAGTTGATTTGTCCGTTCTTCCACCCGTTGTTCCAATTCCTGAGTTAATGTTTGCAACTCGGCTTCTGCTTTAGCCCGTTGTTCAACTTCCTGGATCAGTCGTGTATTTTGTTCTTCTAGGGTTTTAGTTAAGGTTCGCAGTTTCAAATGTACCTTAACTCGTGCTAATACTTCTTCCTGCTGAAAGGGTTTGGTGATATAGTCTACTGCGCCTAAATTTAAACCCTTAACTTTATCAATTGTATCCGTCAGAGCCGTCATAAAAACGATGGGAATCTCTTGAGTGGCGGGATTAGCTTTCAGGCGACGGCAGGTTTCAAATCCGTCCATTCCTGGCATCATCACATCTAGCAAAACTAAGGTTGGTGGATCGTAGGCAATCTGTTCAAGTGCGGTTTCTCCATCAAGGGCAACGGCAATTTCAAAACCAGCGCTGGTCAGGGTTTCTGATATGATTTCTAGATTGTTGGGACTGTCGTCAACAATTAAAATAATCGTTTTACTTAAGTTATCTATTGGGTTGTTGGGTTTTTCTATCCGGTTTAACGTCATCGAATTAGAGTTAATCATGGATATAATTTATGATGGCTAGCGACTTGTGAACTTGGCTTAGTGAATGCACCTGTTTTTTGCGATAAAATCCCTTATTTTTTTGAGCTGAAACCCTTTAGCTAGTTGGCGGATATATTGAGCAAATGGAGCATACTTCTGATCGGATTTTTCGATACCATCAATTTTTTCCAGTAGAAGATTAATGCGACCTTTCATGGCTAAATCCCAGAGGATATCTAGTTCCTCTTCAGGAAAAATAATCGCTTCGGGTTTGCCCAATTTTTGGGACTCAGTTGTTGTTATATTAACAGCCACCGACTGACTGCCCTTTCCTGATGCGGACTCGTAAATCCATGTCAGTCCCAAATGTCGCTGTAACGTCTGCAGCAACTCATCAAGTTGAACGGGTTTGGGCAGAAAATCATTGCCCCCGGCTGCCAAACTGTGATGCCGATCCATTTCAAAAACACTGGCTGACGATACTACAATTAGCATATTTTCCCGCTGTTTGGACTGGCGAATGTGTCGCATCATCTCAAAGCCGTCCATAATCGGCATGAGTAAGTCGGTAATGATCAGATCGGGCGATGCTGTCATGGCGATATCCAATCCTTCTTTACCATTATTCGCCTCAATCACCTCAAATCCTAAGGGTTCGAGTAAATTGACGAGAACTGAACGATTTTCCCACCGATCATCGACGACGAGAACTATGCGTGATTTGCCCTGATAGCCAATAATTCTACCCTGAGTGGGGGTGGTGGTTACCTGCATCCATTCTTTGGCTTCTCTTAAGGCTAGATCTACGGTAAATACACTCCCCTTGCCTAATTCACTTTGGACTTGAATTGTACTTTCCATTAGCTGTACAATTTTTAGGCTAATTGCTAAACCCAGTCCAGTTCCCTCTGCCTGAAGTTTGCGATCGCTCACTTGCTCAAAGGGTAAAAAGATGCGCTGCAACTGTTCGGGAGTCATACCCACTCCTGTATCTTCGATTTGAAACCGAATTCGGTGATGGGGATTGGTGAATTTTTTGGCTTGACTAGATAATAATTCTGTGCTATGTTCATCCTTTAACCCAATGCCTGGATTGTCTTGACTCTCTACATATCCGACTTTAAAGGTAACGCCTCCGGTATCGGTAAACTTAATCGCGTTGCTGAGTAAGTTAATCAGAACTTGTCGCAGTCGCTTTTCGTCTACGTGTACACCAGCGGGGAGGGGTGAAGTCGGTTGATAGATAAAGGAAATGCCTTTCCCATCCGCCCGAATACGGCAAATTTCCACAACACCACGCAGGAACGAGGGAAAATAAATATCGCTATGATGAAGTTCCATCTTCCTGGCTTCAATTTTCGCTAAATCGAGAATATCATTAATCAGCATCAACAGATGAGAACCGCACTGGTGGATGATGCGAGTACCATCAAGTTCGCGATCGCTCATTGTTTTTGAACGTTGGAGAATTTGGGCATATCCCAACACCCCATTCAGTGGCGTTCGCAGTTCATGACTCATATTTGCCAGAAATTCACTTTTGGCTTTATTCGCCGTATCCGCCTCTTCTTTTGCCATTTTCAGTTCTGCTGTGCGTTGTTCTACGCGCAATTCTAGTTCTGCTTTGGCATTTTCTAGGGCGGTAAAGGATTCCTGCAACTGCTGCGCCATTTGGTTAAAGGATTTGGATAAAATCCGCAGTTCATAAATCCCTTCAACTTTTACTTTTTGATCAAGTTCCCCACTCGCGATCGCGTAAGACGCCGCACTCAGTCGCAGAATCGGTTGACTAATCCAACGAGAGGTAAATAATCCCAACAGGGTGGCGAAAATCAACGCCCCCACACAGAGCCGAATTGTCAGGCGTGTGTTGGCGTGGATACGTGCCATAAATTCATCTTCTGGCACCACGACAACAATTAACCAATTCAGTCCTTTATTATCTTGAAAAGGCAAAACTTGCACGAATTGCTTCTTATTATCTAGCTGAAAATCTAACTGATACTCTCCTTTTATATTCTCAAAGCTGCCAAATTTACCCACCAAAAAGTCAGCCGTCGCCTTAATCAGCGGATTTTCACTGGTAATCGAGTCATTCCGCTCTGATTTATGATGATGACTAGATACCACCGTATCTTCACTCATTGATGTGGCGACTAATGTTCCCTTCCCCTTGGGTTCTAAAATAAACGTCTGTCCAAATTGAGTACTTTTCAAACTTTTTAGGAATTCCCCAATATGAGACAGAGACAGAATCGTACTGGTTACCCCCAGCAACGTATCATCCTCGTGGTAAAGGGGCATACTCGCCGCGATTGCTAATGTATCTTCATGTTCATAGCGGAAAACCTTACTCCAGGTTGGCTGACCGGCTTTTACCGCTTCTTTGTACCAAGGTCGATTTCGGTGATCATAATAGATACTATTTTCTAATAACGTCGTCCGATTTCCTTGCCGATCCACCTGATAAATATCTTTGGTATAATTAATAGACTCGTGAATTTGAAATTCCTCATCCTCTTGCCGCACCACTTCAATATATTTACCATCTTCTGTAGCGATGGCAGTAGCACTGACGGGAAAAACTTGCATCTGATGCCAAAACATTTTCTGGCAATAGATTAAACGACTGAATTCTAACTGAGTCAAACAAGTTTCATTGGCATTTAGTTGATTGAACCCATGGGGTATTTCCAAATAACTGTCGAGTTTCTGTTCAATTCTGGCAGCAATTTCTTGGCGTAAATCACTGGCAAGTTCATTAACGGCTTCTTCCCCATTGCGTAAGGAAAGCCAGCCCGTTAATCCTACAGCAGCAGTAATTTGCAGTAGGAAAGGAACGACAAGGACGAGGCGCAGGGGCATTTTGAAAGAGGATTTTGGCAAAAAACTGGGTAACATCCGTCAGTGTTAGTTTATGAGCAATGAGTGGATTGACGACTCAGATGCTACCCTAACCTGTCAATAAATCTATTTATAGCAGTAGATACATTGATTAGGACAAACACACTCTCTGGAGACGTTCCACCGGAACGTCTCTACCTATATACTACAAAAATGTAGAAGCCTTGAGCATGCCATATCCCCGATTAAAAGAACTCGAGGAGCTACTTCATTCTTTAAATCTTACAAAAGTCCTGACAATACACGTTCTCGAGTTATTTTTCTCTGGTTCTTGTAATAACTAACTTACCTTCTGAGCCATGTCTGAATTATTTATTTGAGAAGATTGGGGGACAAACAGTTTAGGAAATAGCAATCCCGAACGAGCTTTATAGTCAGCAAATTCGGGATAACGGGAGAGTGACTGGTCTTTTTTGAGCATATTGGGAATGAAAATACCCGCTATAAAACCTGCCAGAATTAAAAATGGCAGCCAGTGCTGAGTCAGCAGGGCAAAAGAGCTATAGATTAAGATTTCTCCCAGGTAGTTAGGATTCCGACAACGGGCAAAAAATCCTTCGGTAATCAGTCCAGAATGATACTTGAGCGTGTAATATTTTTGAGCATCACTGCTGTAATGCAGAAAGACACCGATTAAGTTAAGGGCAATCGCCGCAGCAATAAGGGGAAGAGTCGGTTCTGAGCCACTACTAATCAAGATAAAAGGAGCAACCCAGTAGAGCAATAGAAACCCAAACATAAATAGACCTTTTCCCAAAGATATTTCTTGCTCCCACTGTTTATCGGGGTAGATGCGGCTTTTTAGTAGCCACATAAACCCATACATGCCATGGAGGGCGAGGTAAACCCAAGCACCGATGGTGAAATTTTGATAAGCCACCATCAATGCTAATATTACCGGAAACGTTAGTCCTTTATGCAGATCAATGAAATGCTTAATTTTCATCCGTTTAATCTACTCCTTCAATCGGGGCAAACCCCTGACGCTGAATATTTTCGGTAATCGTGCGCGGTTCTAAAAATTGGAGTAAATAATCTGGTCCTCCCGCCTTAGAACCTACCCCTGATAGTTTAAACCCGCCAAAGGGTTGGCGCGAAACAATTGCCCCCGTAATCGTGCGGTTAATATAGAGATTGCCCACTTCAAACTCTGTAGATGCTTGGTCAATATGAGACGGTGTGCGGGAATATAATCCTCCCGTCAGGGCATATTTTGTCCCATTTGCCACAGCCAGGGCGTCTTGAAAATCTTTGACTCGAATCACCGCTACAACCGGACCAAAGATTTCCTCTTGGGCAATTTTGGCATCGGGTGAAACGTTGGTAAAAATAGTTGGACTAACAAAATAACCCGTTTCTGGGACTTCACATTCCACCGCAATTTCTGCCTCTTGCCGCCCTTTTTCAATATAGTCCTGAATTCGATTTCTGGCAGTATCATCAATCACCGGTCCGACTTGAGTACTGGCTAATTCAGCCGCACCAATATTGAGCGATCGCGTGGCTTCGATTAATCGTTCCACTACGGTATCATGGATAGGGTCGAGGACGATTACCCGTGAACAGGCAGAGCATTTTTGACCACTATACCCAAATGCCGACTTCACCACTCCCGCCACAGCTTGATCCAAATCCGCACTCTCATCCACAATAATGGCATTCTTACCCCCCATCTCCGCAATCACCCGTTTCAGGTGAGTTTGACCCGGTTGTACAATCGCCGCATCGGCATAAATCCGACATCCCACCTCTTGAGAACCGGTAAAGGCGATTAAATGAGTATCTGGATGCTTCACCATATAAGCACCCACCTGGGAACCCTTACCGGGAACATATTGAAACACTCCCTGGGGAATTCCGGCGGCGACTAAAATTTCTGCCAGTTTCGCTGCAATCACGGATGAGGTTTCGGCGGGTTTGAGTAGGGTACAATTTCCCGCGACTAACGCCGCTACCGTCATTCCTGTAGCAATTGCCAAGGGGAAATTCCAGGGAGAAATAACCACCGCAATTCCTCTGGGTTGGTAGACATAGCGATTGGTTTCCCCAGCCACATCATAGATATACCCGCCCTCTAGCCGTTCCATTTCATCCCCATAGTAACGGCAAAAGTCGATGGCTTCGGAGACTTCTGCATCGGCTTCCCGTAAGGCTTTGCCGACTTCCAAGCATATCCAGGCGGAGAGTTCTTCCCGACGCCCTTCCATTAATTTAGCCGCTTGACGCAGAATATCCGCCCGTTGTTTTACCGGGGTGCGACGCCATCCGGGAAAGGCGGCTTTGGCGGCGTTTAATGCCGTTTCGGCTTGTTCAATGGAGAGTAACCCAACTTTACCGATAATTTCACTGGGATTGGCGGGATTAACGGAATCAACGGTTTCGGTTGTGGGTTGATAGTCGCCGTTAATGAAGGGATAGTAGGTTTTTCCTAGTTGTTGGCGCACCGTTTCCAGGGCGTTTTGGGCTTTTTCCCTGGCTTCGGCTTGGGCGTAATCGGTATCGGGGGCGTTGGGGAATTGGGGATGGGGGATTGGGGATGGGGCGGGTTTAGTCAAGTTATCGGTTTTTGCGATAACGTTATCTGTAAAACCCGCCCCTACAGGTTCCTCATCCACAACCGGAGGGGCGATTAATTCCTCAACGGGGCGTTCTTCTAAACTTTGGCGGAGGAAGGAACTATTGGCGGTATTTTCCAGTAAGCGACGAATCAGATACGCCATTCCGGGTAAGAGTTCCCCGTAAGGCGCATAAACCCGCACCCGATGACCCCGTTGGACTAAGGCTTTTGCCAATTGATCCCCCATTCCGTAGAGGACTTGCATCTCGAAGTTGCGGCGGGGGATATTTAACTGTTCTGCAATGGCGATGGCTTTGGCTTGCGATCGCACGTTATGAGACCCTATGGCAGCATAGAGATACTGGTGATTTTCTAGCAACAGTTGGGTCATTTCCTCGAAATTGGCATCGGTGGCGCTTTTTTGGTTATATACGGGTTGTTGCCAATGGTTTTGTAAGGATTTAATCGTTTCTTGATCCCAATATGCCCCTTTAACCAGACGCACGGTGAGGGGGTTGCCACGTTCTTTTGCCCAGGTGATAATATCTTTTAAATCCCTTTTACTATCTTGTAGATAGGCTTGCAGGGTGATACCTAAGTCCGTGCGATCGCGGAATTCATCTTCCATCAACAATTCTTTGAGAATGCCCAGGGTCATGTCTTTATAGACATACTGTTCCATATCAAAGTGAACCGCCGCCCCCAATTCCTTTGCACGACGTAACAGAATCCGGATGCGATCGCACACCTGTTTTTTGCTACCCTCTGGATCTAGGGGGTCAAATTGGGAATAGAATGCGGTTAGCTTAACAGAGACTTGAACTCGTGATAATTCTTCCCCATCTGCCTGGTCAATTTCCGACACCGTTGACCAATTTTTCGCTTCCTGGGTAAGTTGTTCCATCAAATCCAGATAGCGTTCCAGATAAGACTGGGCTTCGGCTTCGGTAATCACGGCTTCCCCTAGTAAATCTAGGGTAAATGCCATCTTATCTTTCCGCAGGCGTTCAATTGTCTTAATTGCCTGCTTAATTGTTGCCCCAGCGATATACTTATTTGCCAGGGTTTCCACGGCGGTGGATACTGTTGAAGCCGCCAACTGTCCCGGCATCGAGTCAGGATTGGCAAAGTTGAGTAAATTTTTCAGGGCGGCGGGGAGTTCTACAGATTCATCCCCCAAATATTCTTGCAAATGACGGGCAACTTCTGTCTTACTTCCCAGGGCGGGTAAGGCATCAATGAAGCGAAAAAGCTGTACTCGCAAACCTGGATTACTCATCGCCCAGGCTAGCAGTTTATCATCCCAGCGGATATGATCACGCATTTGGGCAAAAAAGGAGCGTTTTTGCCGAGTGGCGTCTAGGAGGTGTTTGGCGATTTCGGTGGTTTGGGTTTCGTAGATGCTGTTGGCGACTTGTACAACCACGGGCGGGTAGACTCCTAATTCTGGGCTAAGGCATTTATCTCGAACTCTTTATTATATCCGGCTAGAGCCAATCGTGCAGGTTTCAATGCCTGACAGGGATTCATATCATGTCCGGTTGAATACCCATAATTACGGTGATGGGTTGAGGGTGAGGGGGAGACGTAGGGGCTTGGTTACCAAGCCCTTACTAACGTTCTGTTTCAATCCCTGATAGGGATTCAGGGGAATTCCAAGGATTTCTCCTAATTGGCGATCATTCGCCCATCAGTTTCAATCCCTGATAGGGATTCAGGGGAATTCCAAGCCCAGCAGCCTGATCAGAATTAATTCTATCTGAGGTTTCAATCCCTGATAGGGATTCAGGGGAATTCCAAGAGTGCTTCAGAAGCAACTGGAACTACTGGTAAGAGTTTCAATCCCTGATAGGGATTCAGGGGAATTCCAAGTATTGTAGAAATACCTGGCACTGGTTTTGCTGGGTTTCAATCCCTGATAGGGATTCAGGGGAATTCCAAGTAGAGCGGTATCATTCGTGGAATGATCAAGGGCTGTTTCAATCCCTGATAGGGATTCAGGGGAATTCCAAGAAATCATGGCAAACCTAACAATTGACAAAAACGAGTTTCAATCCCTGATAGGGATTCAGGGGAATTCCAAGATATGGCGATAAGCCATATTCCCTGCAATCGTCCGTTTCAATCCCTGATAGGGATTCAGGGGAATTCCAAGAAGTTCCGTTTGATTCACATCCCACCGTTGCGAAGTTTCAATCCCTGATAGGGATTCAGGGGAATTCCAAGTCAGAACGGGTATGACGAGCGCCCAGAGTTTTCAAAGTTTCAATCCCTGATAGGGATTCAGGGGAATTCCAAGACTGCGATCGCATCTAGAAAAAGGCAAAACTCGGTTTCAATCCCTGATAGGGATTCAGGGGAATTCCAAGAGAAAGCTTGAAAAGCTTCTAAAACTTCAGACCCAAATTGTTTCAATCCCTGATAGGGATTCAGGGGAATTCCAAGACATACCCAGCAGATCATCAGTTATGACCATACAAGTTTCAATCCCTGATAGGGATTCAGGGGAATTCCAAGTTTAACGTTCCACCCTGGCGCTTGCCGGGAATTGAGTTTCAATCCCTGATAGGGATTCAGGGGAATTCCAAGTCTAGACCCCCGGCTTATTGTGATTAAATTCGCTAGTTTCAATCCCTGATAGGGATTCAGGGGAATTCCAAGAGATGGGCTAATCTTTCCGCTCGATCAAAAAGAGTTTCAATCCCTGATAGGGATTCAGGGGAATTCCAAGTACCGGAAAATTTACCCCAAATCTATTGAAGCGGTTTCAATCCCTGATAGGGATTCAGGGGAATTCCAAGGGCAGAAGAGCTAGTTTCCAGAGCCAGATTCAGCGTTTCAATCCCTGATAGGGATTCAGGGGAATTCCAAGTGGCAAGTGGTTCATCAAGTGGGACAAGCGATCGGTTTCAATCCCTGATAGGGATTCAGGGGAATTCCAAGATGGAATGCCGCACGTTTGAGCTGTCCACGATCAGGTTTCAATCCCTGATAGGGATTCAGGGGAATTCCAAGAGCGGTCATCTGGAAGCCTGACAGTATGCAGTTTTCATGGTTCAGTTGCGCGACTGATAAAAATAATAGCATTTCAGGGATAGGGTTTGGCAAGAGGTAAAAATAAAAATCGCTAAACATCAGTACCAGTAAGCCTTTCAGAAATTGCGCGGCTGAAATTTAGGCAGAGTCACCTTCAACTGCTTACCTAGAGGGTGATTCAGCCATTTTTCCGCATCCCCTAAAAAAAACACCTACCCATCCGCGCTATCAGCCCAAAATCTCGTGTCATCTCGAAGGGGTTCACCGCCGATGCATTCAACCTTTCCTTGACAACAGTCACAGCGGAAATCAAAGGCAATGCTATCCTAATCTGAATGTCACGCTCCTCGTATTCTGGTGGGCAATGCCCACCCTACAGTATATCCAAGGTTTTAGCGATCGCGCGATGCAAATTTTCACCGCCATTGATCCTAATATAGCTTAATCACCGGATGCAGACCCCAGACGCGATCGCCACCTGGCATACTGGGAATCGGTCAAACTGCACTCCAACACACTCTACTGCATCCACTGCCCCATACCCACCACTTTACCTGAGAACCAAAGCTTAAAGTAGTTGTACTCAACTCATTACAAGAAACCGTAGGGGCGCATGGCGTGCGCCCATAAAATCGACAACTCCAATCCATCAGTTTAGTTTTAGGCAAACCGATATAGTTGAGAATTCGTGCGCCCATAAAATCGACAACTCCAATCCATCAGTTTAGTTGTGTCATATCATGTCCGGCTTTCTCACCCATGATAAACAATGTTTTCCTCTTTCAAACCAGACAACCACCTTTTTCAATCATCCCAGTTTCAACAGGTAATTCAAGACGCTGTAGACTTTCTCCTCTCCACACCGGTTCAACCCTTACCGCCATCAGAGGCATTTACAGGTGCAGGACTTTACCTACTGTACTACACAGGTAATTTTCCACCATATAGTGCGATCGCGCAAGCGAACAGCCATAACCTCTCCACACCAATTTATGCGGGTAAAGCCGTTCCGAGTGGTTGGCGACAAGCCCGAACCCCATCTAAAAAGATAGCGACTCTTTATCGTCGTTTAAGCGAACATGGAACCAGTATCCGAGCAGCACAGAACCTCAACTTAACCGATTTCTCATGTCGCTTTGTCATTCTAACTGACGATGAGAGTAGTATAATTCCTGCGGTTGAAGCAGCACTCATTCGTCGATATCAACCCTTATGGAATAGTGTTATAGATGGCTTCGGAAATCATGATCCAGGGATTAACCGTTATGGACAACTCCTGGCTGAATGGGACGCCTTGCACCCGGGTCGAAGTTGGGAAAGAAAATGGCAGGGTCAACGTCCTAATCATGAACAACTAATCGAAAAGATTCAAAACTATTTCGGCTGACGCAACTCAACCACCGATTCGTATAATCGACAAGCATTATCCGCTTTAGCAACACGCACATTTGACTGAATGATACTGTTTCCCACACGAGTATCTCGCGGAGTGTTTATACTGACCAGTTCAAGACCTAATTGCTCAGCAATTTGACCTAAATAGACATCGGTTGGAAACATGACTCCTTGTAAAATACTATTTCCAATCACCACAAATGCTGACGCACTCGGCTTGAGAACGTATCGAAGTCCCTGAACAAAACGATAACAATCATTAAAATAAGATGCGGCATAGTTAGCCCATCCATTGCCCCCATAGATGCCTCGCTGTGTATTGACTGTGCGAAGGTAATCGATTTTGTCAATAAGCTCAGCTGGTGGATTGGGAAAATTTAGGTTTACCTTATCTTGAACTCGCACAGTTTGCCAATATTTACCAAAGTTTTGCTGTTCCAAAAGCTTCGTGTCACCAGGCTTTTCGACAAAACCCAGCCAATAGAGATGGGGGCGCGTGTTGCGGATGTAATGGTAATTATTCAGATAAGGGGGTGATGTTACAGCCAGATCGATTGAACCCGATTCAAGATATTTTTTGCAATCAAAGAATGATGCATTGATAATCTTATTTTTAAATGAATTTCGTAGCAAATTAATGGAAATAAATTTAATGTCAAAAGCAATTTGATTAAGCTTTTCCGTGATTAATTCAAAAACGGCAAAATCCGCAATATTCCTTTTACCTGCTGCACGTCGAGTTCCTAAACTGGGTTCATAAGAATAATTCGAGTAATAAATCATCGTTGAAGCGAAAGCCAATCTAAAAATCTCTTTAATTTTCTCATCATCCACAGAATCAATAAAATCCTGAACAATCAGAACTTTCCGTAATACAGTCGGACTGTAGAATGCTTGGCGAGTTTTGAATCCCGATGGTGGCTGACTCATCGGCAAATATCCACTCGTCACGCTATGGTCATAAAATGCTTGAAACCGCCCTATCTCTCTTTGAATATCCTGTGGATTAAGTTTATAAGAATTGACTTTAACTCGACAAGCCAAGGCGGCGTAGGGATTAATCTCAAAACCAACACCATCATGTCCCATTAAAGCTGATTCAACTAGGGTTGTACCCACACCCGCAAAGGGATCAAGAACCGTTCCGGGTTCAAGAAGCTTATTCTCTACCACGCCTCGAACAAAAGAACTGGAAAAGCCAGCAATCCAAGGTATCCACCGATGTACGGGTAAAAGCTTGTTGCTGGCAAAGCTAGGATCACTGAACACCGATTTATCTTTGGCTTTCGAGGTTTGAGTCTCTGGAAAAAGTGACAGTTGCATTCGATTGATCAGCTTGGCTAATTTTGATGTCGTGCTGTTAGTGTAAAGCCAATCAATTTACGGTGCAAGTTCCCTCTTTTAAGATGTTACCTTTAAAGTATCTCAGTTAACCTCTTAAATTTAGTCATATTCAATGATTCTTACTTGTGCAAAATAGCCTCTTTCAATGTTGAGATGCGCTCAAGTACGCTGTTGATTTCCTCTTGTGTGAGTCCATATTCAGCCAGTGATTCAGCCAAGTGATTGGCAATTGCTTCAAAATGTTCGGCTTGTAAGTCTAATCCAGCGTGAGCTCTTTCCATTGAGCGTCCACTGTATTGATTCGGACCCCCCAACGCATGGGAAACAAAAGCGGTTTGATGACGCCGTTGCTTTTCCATATCGGTGTGAGCAAAAAAGTCATTAACGATGTCGTCTGCTAAAACGCGCTTATAAAAATCATCTACAATTTGAGCAACAACTGGCTGTCCGCCTAGCTTTTCGTATAAGTTGAGGGTTGGTGATGTAGGCATATTCCTTTCTGAAACTTAGCAATTTCTATTAGGTATTCTATCTCGGTATTGAATGAGGTTACGTCTCTCTAGAGTACAGCAATAGCCGAGTGACCTCTCTGCCTTAAGTTGGATTAAAAGAACTATTATTATATTAATTTAAAAAAATAAAAAAGTCCAAATTAAATAGAGACATGATATGCATGTCTCTAAAATCTGGAAATAACATGCTTTCCTAATGCTGTCTTGGGTATCATTCCCCCCGAAAGACCCAAAGTCATCTTTTATCCGTTGGCTGAGTTTTGATGAGGAAGAACTAACTCGGAGTTAGAATTACCGGATTGAGAATTTCCGGTTGTATCCGTTGGAGGAGAATTGCGGAACATTAATGTATAGATATCAGTGGGCATTTCGATATTTGCCTGTTGCAGTGCTTCTTTTATACTTTGACTGACTTGAGATGTCATCGTCAAAAACCCTAATCGCCGTGAATCAACCCAAAAGCGTACTTCCAGATTCACCGTACTCGCCGCTAACTCCATTACTAAAATTTCCGGGGGCGGCTCTTTTTCTAACCCTGGAAGTGAGGCGAGAGTAGTTTTAATCACCTGTTTTGCCTGGGCAATATCGGCATCATAGTCAATACCAACCATAACCGAACTACGACGACGCGGTGAAGCAGTATTATTAATAATACTGGCAGAGAATACTTCTTGATTCGGAATATAAACTAACCGCCCATCATAGGTTCTCATCGTGGTTGCTCGGAGGTCAATCTGCGTAATCGTACCCTCATAATCACTAATCACCACCTGATCATTAATCCCAAAGGGTCGGGCAGCGAGTAAAATGACTCCAGAGATATAATTACTCAACACATCTTTGAGACTGAAACCAATCGCCACACTGGTGAGTCCTAATGCCCCTAATAAAGCACCAAAGTCTAGTCCCAAAACTCCAAGGGCAATGACTGAACCCAGTACCCAGACTCCACCATAGCCCAAGCGTCCAATCAGAATTTCTGTACTGCGATCGCCTTCCGTTTGTTGCGCCCAACTAAAGCCAATAAACCGCACCCCTTTCGCCACTCCCCAGGTAATCCCAACCACAACCAGCGCCCCTAATAAAGAGGGGAGATTCGTTATAATATCCCGTAAAAGTTGCCGTACTGTTCCATAAAGACGCTGTCCCACATCAATTGCTAGGGGCGGTTTTTTAATTGCCTGCTCCAGTTGTTCTGCCCATCTTTCGGCTAAGGCTTCCACTGACAAACCAAAATCTTGGGCATCTTGCTGAGTAACCGTCATTAATACTCGGTTATTCAATCGCAACGTTGCCACTTGGCGAGGGTTATCCGGTTTGACAGTTACCTGTCCCAAAGTTTCTGATTGTGCCAAAAGACTATTAATCCGCCGATTGATAATTTTTGCCCGTTCTCTTGCACCAAAATCCGCAAGGCTACCCACTTGGAAAACAGGTTTACCTCGAACTAAAATATCGGAAAAATAGACTTCACTATCAGGATTATCAAGGGGTGAATTTGCGGACGCTGGTATAGGAACCATCTCGTCTTGAGCGACACTCCGGTGAGGACTAGCCAGGAAAAGAAATCCAGTAGCAAAGACGACAAGGGTGAATCGACGTGAACCGTTAAGGAGGATTTTCATAAGAAGGTCAGTTTTCAGCGTTTTGAACAGATTTAGCCAAAACAGATTACATGACCCATCCCTCGTTTGACTTCTAGCTACAGACAGGTAATACCAAATCCAGGGAACGCTACCCCAGTTATAACTCAGTCCGCGCAGGCGGACTTGGTTTGTGTAGCAGCGATTTCAATCGCCTCCTATTGCTCGTTGGGTTTCGTTCCTCAACCCAACCTACAAATGTGACTTCCGAACGATAAACCTAAGGATTGCTGCTGGTGATGCGAAGAATTTTATCCTTCTCAGGGGGGCAGTTCCCTCGTCCATCACAGTTACTTGTGGTAACATAAAGCTCACCATCGGGTCCCATGATCACTTCCCTAAGCCGACCGAACTCATTTTGAAAATACACCTCATGACTCTGAACCTGATAGGGAGACTGTGGCTCGAAGGTAACGCGATGCAGGTGGGAAGCACCCAAGACACCCATTAACAGACTACCCCGCCACTGTGCGATCGCGTCCCCCGTATAAATGGCGGCTCCACCTGGAGGTACAGCTTCCTCCCAACTCAGAGAAGGAGGTATCATCCCTTCTTGATCTTGACAACCGTAGATGGGGGGCCAGCCGAGGTTAGCACCCGCACTGGCGACGCTAACTTCATCATGTCCGCTTCTACCCAGTTCGCCACTCGGTCCATGATCAGTTATAGCTAGGGTTGATGAGTCAAACCAGTCAAATCCCTCAGTATTACGAACACCGATAATATAGGCAGGATTGCCAGGAAAGGGATTATCCTCTGGAACCTGTCCCTCTGGAGTCACCCGCAGAATTTTTCCAGCAAGGCTGTTGACATCTTGGGAATTTTGAGGATTTCTGGCATCGCCAGTGCCGATATAGAGCATTCCATCAGGTCCCAAGCGCAAACGCCCGCCATTATGGAAGCGGGCGACGGGAATATTATCAACAATGATTTTATCGGGTGAGGCACTCGTGCCATCGGCTGATAACTGCCATCGCTCAACCAGATTGACCGATGATCCGTTGCGGTCGGCGGTGTAGTAAATATAAAATAGCCGATTACTGGCAAACTCAGGATGAGGCGCGATACCCAGTAATCCCCCTTCTCCCCTAGCGGTTACGGGAACAATGGCGACAGGTTCACTCTGGAGTTGCCCATCCCGCACCAGTCGAATCCGCCCAGGGCGTTCAGTCACCAGCATATCTGTGTCTGATAGAAATAGAATTCCCCAAGGGACTTCCAAACCAGAAACGACTTCTTCAGCTTGCACCGCAACCTGTCCTTGGGAACCGTAGCCATTTTCAACGAGGATACAGTCGCGGTTGGGAGAAGCTGCCGCTTGAGTTGGTGATGTTGGGGTGTCTGCGTTATTGGTGCGATCGCCTTCGGGGGTTGGGGTGGTGCAGGCAGTCAGTGCCATCAAGCACAAAGCAATTCCTAACTGACCTGTGAGGGTTTTCTTGTCCTTCATCGTTTTAGCCAAAGTCTATTCTACTCACCTGCCTCACTCAGGGTTATTGTTTCAAAACCATTGAGCAAATCCGTCCCTCCTAGGGAGGATTAGCCATACAAATCCTGATCTGGCAACTACTCTGGTAAGGATTTAATTCCGATGCCAACGAGTGACACCACCGGGTTGATCAATCAGCGTAATCCCTTGGGCTTTCAGTTCATCCCGGATGCGATCGCCTTCCCCAAAATCCTTCCGTTTCCGCGCCTCAGTACGTTGCTGAATCAGCGCCTCAACCTCTGTATCACTTAACCCACTCGTCGATTCCTGACTGATTTCCTCCCCTTGCGCCTCAAGTCCAAACACCTGCGCCAGTTCCACCAATGTATGCCATTGTGCTTCTAATTCCTGGGGCGATGTCCGGGTTTTCCCTTCATGCACCAAAATATTCCCCTCACGCCCCAACTCTTTTGCCAGTTCAAATAATACGGCTAACCCCTCCGCAAAATTGAAATCATCATCCACAGCGGCTTGGAAGCGTTCTACTACAGAATTTTGCCGTTTATCAGAGTCTTGCCACCCCAGTTGTTTGCCATACTGATCACCAAAGAGCAATCCATCTTTCAACGTATGCCAACCATTCGTCGCCGCCGCCAAAGCATCATCCGTAAAATCTAAGGGCTTGCGATACTGTGCCTGGAGGACAAACAGCCGCACCGCCATCGGATCAGTGGGGCGATCGAGTAAATCCCGAATGGTGATAAAATTACCCAAAGATTTAGACATCTTTTCCCCATTCACAATCACCATCCCCGTATGTAACCAGTAACGCGCCAAAGGTTGACCTGTCACCGCTTCCGATTGGGCAATTTCATTCTCGTGGTGCGGAAAAATTAAATCCGATCCCCCCGCATGAATATCAATCGTTTCACCCAGATTGTCCCGAATCATCGCCGAACACTCAATATGCCATCCGGGACGTCCCGACCCCCAAGGGGATTCCCAGGCAGGTTCTCCGGGCTTAGAACCCTTCCACAGGGCAAAATCAAAAGCGTCTTTTTTCTTCGCCGCCTCTGAATCCTCTACCTCAACTCGCCCACTAGCCCCCGCTTGCAACTCATCTAACTTGCGTCCAGACAACTTACCATACTGATCAAAACGACGCACGGCATAATAAACATCTCCGGCGGCGGGGTAGGCGTAATTTTTCTGTTCTAGGTCAGAAATGAGCCCCTTAATCCCATCCAGACAATGCGTCGCCCGGGGATAGGCATCCGCATCATTCACATTCAGCCGCGCCATATCCTCAAAATACGCCTGAATAAAGCGTTCAGAGACGGCTTCCATCGATGTCCCCTCTTGTCGCGCCCGATTAAGGATTTTATCGTCAATATCGGTAAAATTCTGCACATAGTTCACATCATAGCCGCGCCATTGTAGATAACGACGGGCAGTATCCCAGATAATGCAGGTTCTAGCATGACCCAAATGGCAATAGTCATAGGTGGTGATGCCGCAGCAATACATCCGCACCTTATCAGTCTCTATCGGGGAAAACGGTTCTTTGCGACGAGTCAGTGTATTGTACAGGGTTAGGGTCATGGCAAAAGAACAGTAAACTCAGTTGGGAACAGATACGCAATAATGAGAAAGGATTGGCTTATCCAGCGTACAGCTTGATGTCTTATTGAATCACACCTGTACGGTATCTTCCTATCGTAACGTGGGGGGAGAGGGGGAGCTATAGAACCCCATCCTCAACGCAACGAAGTGGAGTAGGGTGGGGATGCCTTCACTCCCCCAAGTAAAAAGCAGATATTCAATATGCCTGCTTTTTACAATCTCTCCCGTCAGATGCTAGGATATCCGACATAGATTTTAAGTGACCATGCTAGTATTCGAGGCAAAATTACGAGGAACAGACGAGCAATACGCCATCTTAGACGAGATGATTCGTACTGCGCGTTTTGTGCGTAATTCCTGCCTTAGATACTGGATGGATAACAAAGGTCTCAATAAGTACGACCTCAATAAATATTGCCGAGTACTCAGAGAACAATTTGAATGGTGCAAAAAACTTTCAGCTCAAGCTTGTCAAGGGTCTGCTGAAAGGGCTTGGAGTACCATAGCTCGGTTCTTTAATAATTGCAAAAAAAAGGTTCCAGGCAAGAAAGGATTCCCCAAATTCAAGAAACATCAAATTCATGGCTCAGTCGAGTACAAAGTTGATGGATGGGTGTTATCGGATGACCGATTAACCATTACATTTAGGGATGGATTTAAAGCTGGAACTTTTAGGATGTGGGGAACTCGTGACTTGCACTTTTATCAAAAAGAGCAGATTAAACGAGTACGTGTTGTGCGTCGGGCTGATGGATATTATATCCAGTTTTCCATCAACCAAGAACGAACCGAAAAACACGAACCCACTAATCGGATGGTAGGGATAGATGTTGGTTTAAACCATTTCTACACTGACTCTGATGGCAACAAAGTAGAGAACCCTAAATTTTTGAGAAAGGCGGAAAAAGCCTTAAAACGCGCACACAAACGTGTTTCTCGTAAGACTAAGGGTTCCAAAAATCGTCTTAAAGCCATTAAGCGGTTAGGTAAAACGCATCTCAAGGTATCAAGGCGGCGTAAAGACTTTGCGGTAAAGACCGCAAGGGCGCTTGTTCAGTCGGCAGACTTGGTAGCCATTGAAAACCTAAAAGTACGCAATATGGTCAAAAATCACCATCTAGCCAAATCAATATCTGATGCTAGTTGGACATTGTTTAGGCAATGGTTGGAGTATTTTGGAAAAGTATTTGACGTACCAGTGATTGCTGTTGCGCCTCATTACACTTCTCAGGATTGCTCCAATTGCGGACAACTTGTCAAGAAAACCTTGTCCACTCGCACTCATCAATGCCTACATTGCGGATATATTAATGACCGAGACACCAACGCCGCCATCAATATTTTGATGAAAGCGTTGCGAGGTCTTGCACAACTACCGTCGGGCAGACGGAAAGTTACGCCTGGGGATGAGATGACCCCCTGCTCTTGTGGGGA
>NZ_JAVJRX010000097.1:0-32682 GCF_040219735.1 Coleofasciculus sp. G1-WW12-02
AAACTGCCGCCGGATATATCCTTAACGCCGATGGGAACGGGGCAGCAAACATTTTAAGGAAAGTAGAGACACAGCTAAGATTAAACTTAGCCAAGGTCTGTAGGGCGTCATTGACTGCGCCATCTAGATTATTTATCTGGATGATCAAAGAAAACGGTGTTTTAACCCGTCCCGAAGTATCCTTTTAGAATCCTCGGTCATTTATGCCGAGGAGAGGTCAATTCTGATCACAAGTATTCCTTAGCCACCAATAATCAATGACCAATGACGACCAACCTATAACCCCATGTAAACTTTGTAAGATTTTAGTCGTCTAACATGCTGGGGTCAATTAGAGTAATATCAAACGGGTCGAGGGGACCACTTTTTTGGTCTTCGGGCTTAAGTCGGTAGTATTTCCCACTCACGCCTGCGCCAAACACGACTTGATCGCCATCTTTAAGTTCATAAGTACTAATTTTGCGACCATTAATCAGGATTTTATTGGTGCTAGGTTGACCTTGAAGGTTCCCATCGGCAATTTGGTAACGGTATGAACCATTATCGAGTGCCATCCGTCGTAACGTTGCATGTTGGCGAGAGACAAACATGGAGAACAGGCGGATATCGCAGCTAGGATCTCGACCAATTGAATAGACTTGTGCTTCTAGATTAAAGACTCGGCGTCCTTTATCATCTTCCACCAGCAATAGATGCCTTTCTTGAGCATCTGTTGCCTGTGAAGACTGTTCTACGTCAGTGGGTGTGCTGTTGGTTTGAGGTTGATGGAATTGAGAAGTTTCAGTTTGAGACATTTTTTTAATCCTTGGGTTTACCGAAGGCGGTAAAAACGACAAGCGAATAACCCACACGGGTTTAATCTAGTTTAACCATTAGGCGATCGCACTCTTCGGCACAAAGCAGACAAAGCAGACAAAGCAGACAAGAGATATTTTAGCGGGTTAGCATGAGAAACAACCCTGTACTAGGCTTTTCCGGAGAAAGCTCTAGAAGACAGAACCAATAAGACTGTGTTTTTCTCATGCTATATCGGGAGTTAGAGGAGTGGCGACGCTTAAAAATTTAACCATTGAGAAAGGGTTCCAGGAACCGGTAAGAGAATACTCACTAGGATAGTCAGTGCTAGCAATCCGGCAAAATCTCGCCAGTTATCCAATTCTGAAACATCGTTCAAGGCGGGTTCATCGACAACGGGCAGCAAGATTAATATAATCGCCCACAGGAGCAAATCGGGTTGCAAAAATGCCAGAACCAAAACTAATAATCGGCTCAGTTGACCAATGGCTGCACCTGTTCTCTGTCCAAACATAGCGTGGATAATATGACCACCATCCAGTTGACCGACGGGCATTAAATTAAACGCTGTGACGATTAATCCAATATACCCAGCAACGGCGACTGGATGCAGGTTGATCGCTGTGTCTGGCATAAATTGACTCCCTAACGCCAATTTGCTGATGAGTGACAGCAATAAGGAAAAACGCGGATCTAAGGATTGGATATTCACCAATCCCGATTCTTCTGTCAAAGGAACCGGACTAGAATGGGCTAACCCCCAGAATAGAAGAGGAAGGGCAACCAGTAATCCCGCCACCGGACCTGCAATACCGACATCAAATAAGGCTTTGCGATTAGGTACAGGCGATCGCATCTGGATAAACGCGCCAAAAGTGCCTAAGAAAAAGGGTATAGGGATAAAGTAGGGGAGAGTCGTCCGCATTTTGTAATACAGGGCGACGAGGTAATGACCCAGTTCGTGAACCCCTAAAATTGCCATCAGGGCTAAGGCATAGGGCAATCCTTTGAGTAATGCCTCTGGGTTAGATTGTACTTGTTCCGGAGAAAGTCCAGCAATTTGGGTAGCGCCCACCACTGTTGTGGTAAATAAAGTAATGACCACCAGAGCTAACGCTAAACCGGGTCGGGTTAACTCATCATTCAACCGTTTCCCTCTCGACTGGGCGTAGGGGTTGGGAACCAGGGCAAAGAACGGTTTTCCACTGAAGCTTTCCTGAAAAATCACAAAGAAGCGATCGCCAAATTCTGCCTCAACATTATTCCGCACCGTTTTATAGGCAGCATCAGGATTGGTGCGAAGCTTACCCCGACATAAGACGGCTTGGGGACGATACTCCAAATTTTGGAGATAGTAGACGCCCCAAGGAAAGCAATTTCGCAGTTCAGTTTCTTCCTGTTTGGTTATTGGACGCAGCCCTAACTTTTCAGCCGCCTGGGAAACCGTTGATCCAGTCGCTGAGTTTTCAGGGGGTGTCGGCATCCGGTTCATCCTGGTAACCGAGTACCTGCCAATAAAGTAGGCAATGAAAACAAGTAAAATTAGGAGTAACCAGAGTTCCATGATGTACAGATACCCATTCGTGATAAAAGCAAAATCTTGACCAAGATTAGTCCGAGTGGCTAATGATTACAGACCAACATGCATTGTGCAACCTGATTTGTCTCAAACGGATCATCGTGTTTTTCGTCCCAGCTCGTCGCTAAATCTATAAGCTACTGTGTTCAAATCCCCACGCCCAGTCCTTAATCATATTTTCGCATTTCCACCCAATCGCGACACCTTAGGAGGTACAGCTTATTTCATTGTAGAGAATGGGGCTGGGGTGTTGATTGATTGTCCGGTTTGGAATGATGGGACTCACCAATTTTTGCGGGATCACGGAGGTGTCTCCTGTCTGTTCATTACCCATCGGGGCGGTATTGGCAAAGCCCAAGAGATTCAGGACGCTTTTGGCTGTAACCTGGTGATTCAAGAACAAGAAGCCTACCTACTCCCTAGCGCCCAAGCTACCTCCTTTGAGCAAGAGTTGGCAATTTCTGATCACTGTACGGCTATCTGGACACCAGGTCATTCTCCGGGTTCAGCTTGCCTTTACTACAACCAGGAAGGGGGCGTTTTATTTTCTGGACGCCATTTGCTACCGAACCAAGACGGAGAACCTGTACCGTTGCGACTGTCAAAAACATTTCACTGGCAACGACAACTTCGCAGCCTCCAGTCTCTTCTGGATTGCTTCACGCCAGAAACCTTGAGTTATATTTGTCCTGGGGCAAACACCGGGGCGCTGCGGGGGAAAGGCGTGATTGATCAGGCTTATAAACGGCTGTCTCAAATTGACGGCTCGGATCAGTTCTAATTTAATTTTTGCTTCCCCTGAATCCGAACAAGGGCGGGTTTAGTTCAGTTATTGGTTTGTGCCAAAACGTTAGGGGTAAAACCCGCCCCGGAGAGAATCGGCTGTACTCCATCTTCCCCATCTCCCCTGCACCTCCGCTTTTGTCATGCGGCTTTAGCGGCTAAGACAGAATTACCCGTTAACAACTCTACTGCTGCCTGATATTGTCGATCTGAGGCTGTACCAGCACGAGTTACAGGAATTGAATCGAGAGAAACTTCCCAATCGGGCGTAATCCCTAACTTGTTGATATCTCGATGATTGGGAGTCTCATACTTAGCAACGGTTACGGCTAAACCTGATCCGTCGGATAAGTCAAATAAGGACTGAATTAAACCTTTACCAAAGGTTCTTTCCCCGACAAGTTTCGCTCTGCCATTATCTTGAAGTGCGCCAGCTAAAATTTCACTGGCGCTGGCACTTCCCTGGTTGACTAATACAACTAAGGGGGCTTCTGTGAGTGCTTGTCCGTAGGCATCAAAATTGCCCATCATGCCATTGCGATTAACGGTATAGACAATAGTGCCTCGATCAATCCAGAGACGAGCAATTTCTAAACCCGCCTGCAGTAAACCTCCTGGATTATTCCGCAGGTCTAGAATGTAAGCATTTGCTCCCTCTTGTTCGAGTTGGTTAATGGCGTTGGCGACTTCCGTGGGCGCATTGGCACTGAATTGGGTTAAGCGAATGTAGCCAATTGGGATATTGGATTCAGAATCGAGTGCGGCATAAACTGGATTGAGGGCAATGCGATCGCGCACGAGTTCAATCACCCTAGGTTGCTCGTCCTTACTTTGAATTGAGAGGGTTACACTTGTGCCAACAGGTCCACGCATCCGGGCGGCGGCTTCGTCAAGGGTTAAGGTGTCTGTGGTTTCGCCATCAATTGCCACGATGCGATCGCGCGGTTGAATTCCGGCTTGATCAGCAGGTGAGCCAGCGATGGGCGCGACGACGGCTAATTGACCGGTTTCATCATCCAGGGCAATTTGTAACCCCACACCCGAAAGTTCACCCGATGTATTCACCTTGAGACTGCGATATTGACTAGGTTTAAGCAGGCGCGTGTAGGGGTCCTCTAGGGTGGCTAACATGTTCTGAATCGCCTTGTAGGTGGCGTCGCGGTTATCTAAACCTTTCTTAAGGGTATTCTGGCGCACTAGCCACCAGTTTTGCTGGTTAAAGGAGTCATCCACATACGCTTGCGAGACAATCCGCCACGCTTCGGAAAATAGCTGTTGTTCTTGAGTCGATGCTGAGGCTGAGGGAGTCCACCCTACCCATAACAGGACAATTTGGCAAAGGATTATGAGTCCAACCCAGAATGATCGTTTTGGCATAACTCAATAAAAATTAACGGTAGGCTTTGATGCTCTCATTTATCTAGTGTGGCAAAGTCTGGGAAATTGACAACTCCCATCGCGCTCAAGCGAGGGATTCTTCTTTCATCGTTCAACGCCTTGTAAAAGCAGGGTCTTCTGACGGGGTTAAGACAACGACTCTTGTCAAGTTATGTTACATTTCTCATAGAGCAATTTCAAATCCGGTCAGCGTTCCCGATACGTT
This sequence comes from Coleofasciculus sp. G1-WW12-02, assembly GCF_040219735.1. Classification (NCBI taxonomy): domain Bacteria; kingdom Bacillati; phylum Cyanobacteriota; class Cyanophyceae; order Coleofasciculales; family Coleofasciculaceae; genus Coleofasciculus; species Coleofasciculus sp. G1-WW12-02. The sequence continues at coordinate 4,761 of NZ_JAVJRX010000097.1, forward strand.
GATCGAGATACCGCCCCAGCGGTATTAAACACACTAGCCCCAGAGCTATCTCATTTCCTGGTAGATTAAACCCTATCCAGGATTAGCTCACACTCAAACAGCAATATCCTTCTAAAAATTCTGGCTTCATGTTTTCTAAGCAGGTAACTGAATCAAAAGCTTTTAACTGGTTCGAGGAGCGTCTAGAAATTCAGGCATTAGCTGAAGACGTAACATCAAAGTACGTTCCTCCCCACGTTAATATCTTCTACTGTCTCGGTGGAATTACTCTCGTTTGCTTTATTATCCAGTTCGCCACTGGATTTGCCATGACCTTCTACTACAGACCGACTGTCACTGAGGCATTTGCGTCTGTACAGTACATCATGACTGACGTCAACTTCGGTTGGCTGATCCGTTCCGTCCATCGCTGGTCTGCCAGTATGATGGTACTAATGATGATTTTGCACGTTTTCCGGGTTTATCTGACGGGCGGATTCAAAAAGCCACGGGAATTAACCTGGGTAACAGGCGTAATTTTGGCAGTCATTACCGTCTCCTTTGGCGTGACAGGGTACTCCCTACCTTGGGATCAAGTGGGTTACTGGGCGGTCAAGATCGTCTCCGGTGTTCCTGACGCGATTCCTGTAGTTGGTTCCTTAATCGTTGAACTCATTCGTGGCAGTCAAAGTGTTGGTCAAGCTACCTTGACTCGCTTCTACAGCCTGCACACCTTTGTTCTTCCTTGGCTAATTGCCGTCTTCATGCTGCTGCACTTTATCATGATTCGCAAGCAGGGTATCTCCGGTCCCCTCTAAACTGCGATTCCTGGCAAAGACGTGCTACTCTTTGTTGATTAAGGACATTTAAAATCATGTCAATTCTGAAAAAGCCGGATCTCAGCGATCCCAAATTACGCGAAAAACTCGCCCAAGGCATGGGTCACAACTACTACGGTGAACCCGCTTGGCCCAATGACCTGCTCTACACCTTCCCAATCGTGATTATGGGGACAATCGCTCTGTGCGTTGCTCTAGCTGTCCTCGATCCAGCTATGGTTGGCGAACCCTCTGATCCGTTTGCTACTCCCCTAGAAATCCTACCGGAATGGTATCTCTATCCCTCATTCCAAATTCTGCGCGTTGTTCCCAATAAACTCTTAGGGATTGCGTTGACGGGAGCCATTCCACTCGGTCTAATCCTGGTTCCCTTTATCGAAAACGTCAACAAATTTCAAAACCCCTTCCGCCGTCCAGTGGCAACCACTGTCTTTATGATTGGTACCCTGGTTACTCTGTGGATGGGTATTGGCGCAACGTTCCCCATTGATAAGTCGTTTACTTTGGGTCTGTTCTAAACGGTTCAAGTTCTTTGAACTCAACACCTGTCGCTGTCTTAGTTTATCTTTCAAGCTAAGGCAATGACAGGTGTTATATTATGTCCAGGGAATAGCGAACAGGCAAATAGAACTTATTCGAGTAGTATTGGGGTTAGGAATAATTTAAACATACGGCGTTAGTAAGTCGGGGGAAAAGAAAAAATTGACGAGTCTAAATAATACCCCAACTCATCATTTATTTGTTTTTCTAGAGATTTTTGCGATTGAAGGCGGTATTCAATCTTACGTCAAAAATATATTACAAGCTTATATATCAATTCAGGCTCACACTGAAACCGAGATAGGCGCTGAGGTATTTTTACTCCGGGATAGCCCAGGATGTGACAACCCTTTTGATGTTCCCTGTCTAAAATTTCATTACCTGAAGACTAAACCGCCGATGTTAGGGCGTCTCAGGTTAGCCGCAGCGCTTTGGCTTTGTTTGTGGCAAAAACGCCCAAAGCATGTCTTCTGCGGTCATATTAACTTAGCCCCTCTGATTCAGTTTCTTTGTCAGCCATTGGGTATTCCTTATACCGTTTTGACTTATGGAAAGGAAGTTTGGCAGCCATTACCCACTTGCCAACGTCGGGCGTTAGCTGGTGCGGCTCAAATTTGGACAATTAGTCGCTACAGTCGCGATCGCGCTTGTGCGGCGAATGACTTAGATCCCCATCAGGTAAAGATTTTACCTTGTATGGTGGATGGTGATGTCTTTACCCCTGGTGACAAGTCTCCAGAGTTAATTAAGCGATATGATTTGGCAGGGGTTAAAGTATTAATGACTGTAGCACGTCTATGGTCAGGGGATATTTATAAGGGAGTGGATGTAACGATTCGCGCCCTCCCAAAAATTGCTGCGGTTTTCCCAGAGGTGAAATATTTAGTCATTGGGCGCGGTGATGATCAGCCTAGATTAGCACAACTCACTCAAGATCTTGGTGTTCGCGATCGCGTCGTTTTTGCTGGGTTCGTTCCCACCAGTGACTTAGTGGAACATTACCGCGTAGCTGATGCTTATATCATGCCATCTCAAGAAGGCTTTGGTATCGTCTATCTAGAAGCCATGGCATGTGGTAAACCTGTATTAGCTGGGGACGCCGATGGATCGGCTGATCCCTTACAAGATGGACGTTTAGGCTGGCGAGTACCCCACCGTGATCCCGAAGCGGTAGCTACTGCATGTATTGAAATCCTTAAAGGAGATGATCAGCGCTGTGATGCGGAGTGGTTGCGAGAACAATGTCTGGCTCAATTTAGCCGAGATGCTTTTCAGGAACAGTTTAAACAACTCTTATATAATTTACCTAAATAAACCCTAAAAAGGCAGCAGGGAAGCCCGTTTCTTGAATGAAAGACAAACTACCCCGCCGCCGTCTTATATTATGGGTCATGAGAGATACCAAGGTGTCATTCCTGACTGTTTTTATAACTTAACCAAGGTCTCGGAAAAGCTGCACTAAACTCGAACAACCCACTATCTAATTAGGAAAAATTACCTGCCGCATCTACCTGCTTAAAACTGCTCTAATTCTTCTTTAAACAAAACATCAAGGAAAATTGCAGAACCTGTAAGGTAGGCAATCAAAATCAAGAATGTCAGCATAACCATCACCTCCACTATTTCATACGTCCACTTGGCTAGAGGTTATGCGCGTTAGTTGCAATTCTTTACAATCTTGGTCAACGCCTAGTTTAGCGATCGCAAGTCTGTGTGCCAATCGCCACCACCCTTAGCTGAACCTGGGAATGTTTCGCACCTTAACCCGAATACCCCTAGTCGCGGACTACCGCTCTGTTTACATTTTGTCACTTTCGCGATCGCATGGGCAATAGAAATACCCGAAATAAACCCTTCATTTTACCGTAAATCGGCGAAAATAGGAAATGCAAATGAATTATTCATAATTCATAACCATCCCTCATCGCCTTTTGATAGGCTTGAACTTGCCAATCAATTCCCGTAATCGCCGTTCCCACCACCACAGCATCAGCGCCTAACTGGAGGGCTTGTTGTGCCATCTGGGGCGAGGCAATCCCGCCTTCACAGATGGTTGGCACGTCTAACTGTTCGACGATTTGGGACAAAAGTTCAAATCCTGGTGGTTGGAGATGTTGGGTTGAGGCGGTGTAACCATAAAGAGTTGTTCCGACAACATCAGCCCCAGCGTTCACGGCGGTGATAGCATTTTCAATCGTATCGATATCCGCCATAACTGGTTTCCCTAGTTCCTCGTGAATTCGGGTAATTAATTCAGAGAGGGTTTCCCCGCCAGGGCGTTGTCGTAACGTAGCATCAATCGCAATAATATCAGCCCCGGCTGACGCGATCGCATGGGCATGATTAAATTGAGGCGTAATGTAAACCTCAGATCCGGGTATCTGCTGTTTCCACAACCCAATAATCGGTGTTGTCGGACATTGCTTCCGCACCGCTTGAATATGGGCAGGGGTATCAATTCGCACACCAACAGCACCCTGATTCACAGAGGCTTGTGCCATAGCCGCAATTACCAATGGATCATGGAGAGGCGAGTCAACGGGGGCTTGACAAGAGACGATCAAACCGTGACGTAACACTGAAATTAAGTTCTGAGAATTGGCTGTCATCCCGCTTTTGTCTTATTTAATAGAGAACTAACACCGAGAGTACCGAGAGCGAGTAAGCCTAGAATAGAGGTTGGTTCGGGGACAGCAATTGGGGTGGCAGAAAAACGAATAGGTAACTCACTATCTTCCGCCCCTAAATTTTCAAACCCTGGTGTGAGTGGTGGTGCCGAAAAAACTTCTAAATAACTGGGTGTAGGTAAAAAACTAGCAAAAAATGGACTAATATAGTTTCCCTCTGATGTAACATACCCAAAACCATCACCTGTTAACTGAGGAGTATTTAAACGAATTAAATTGTCAACGTGGAAGGGTTCGTTTCCTGGTATTGCCGTTCCAGCAGGTTGCAAACCAGTAATTGTTTCTCCATTTCGCGTACCCGCAATTTCAGAAATCAGGTAAAAACCTAACTCGTCCGGGGTGTTATTCGTGAGGAAAGTTCCGCTTGCTGTTATCCCATTACCCGAATAATTCCAGTTCCAAGTTAAAGCCAAGGCAGATTGCATAGTCCCGATAACTGTGCCAGATGTGGCAGCGAGGATTGTGGTGGCTAGTATAGCTATATTTTTCATGATAGTCTTTAGTGGCATTGTGGATATTATAGTCTGGCATAAGAAACCACACAACTCAAAATCTCCATTCAACTATCAAGAGATAAAGGGAGATTAACAAGCGGACTTGGGATCACAGAGGCTTTCCAGACCCACAAGGGGCGATAAAATGTCTAATGGAGACTAGAAATCTACACCACTCGATTCGTTCTAATACATTCTCGATACCAATCAAAGCTGGCTTTAGGAATCCGGTTCTGAGTGGGATAATCGATATAAATCAATCCAAATCGACGATCATAGCCATAAGACCATTCAAAGTTATCCATCAAACTCCAGAGAAAATATCCGTTTAGGGGATACCCTTCAGCAATAGCGCGATGAGCTGATCGCAGATGTTGGCGCAGGTAAAGAATGCGATCAATATCGATAACTTCCCCCTGGCTATTTAAATCATCCGCAACAGCACAACCGTTTTCGGTAATTACAATGGGTAAATCTGGACGCCCCACAGTTTCACTAATATGGCGAATGCCCCAATAAATACAATCCGGTGAAATATTGAGCCAGGGCATATTCAGTTTCGGATAACGTTCGGGAAAATCGATGACTTCGTATCCTAACGTATTATCAACAGCGCGAACATAATCACCGGAGTAGATGTTAAATCCCAGAAAATCTAAGGGTTGATGAATAGTTTCTAAGTCTCCATTCTGAATATCGGGTGCATTCTCTCCTAACTTTTCCAACAACGCCGGACTATACTGTCCCGTCAACGCAGGAAAAATAATCCCGCCATTTTTTCCAACAGTATGAAATGCCTTTTTTGTCGCCTCTATATGATCAGGAGATTCGTTAATTGGTACTGTTACCGCAAAATTATCCACTAAACTAACCGAACAGGGAACAGGTGATGCGGCGCGAATGGCTTGACATCCTAAACCATGGGCTAAAAGGGCATGATGCGAGGTTTGCCACACTTGTTTGAGAGAACTCACCCGAGTGCCCGGTGCATTAGGCGGATCAGAATCAACCCCATAACCCCAGTGAGTAAAGCAGGGTATTTCATTCAGCGTCATCCAATGAGTAATGCGATCGCCTAATCGACTGACAACGGCGGTAACATAGTCAGCATAATCGATTGCCATTTGCCGACTTTGCCAGGAACCATAGGCATCTTCTAACGCCTGGGGGGAGTCCCAGTGAAACAAGGTAGCGTGGGGAGTAATCCCCTTATCCCGCAAGCAATCCACCAAACGCTTATAAAAATCAATCCCTTGTTCATTAACCGTACCACGACCATCGGGAATAATTCGTGACCAGGCGATACTAAACCGATAGTGCTTAATACCCAGTTGTGCCATTAAGTCTATATCGTGTTCATATCGATGATAATGGTCACAAGCAATAGCACCCGTATCACCATTAAAGGTACGTCCGGGGGTAGCGCTAAACGTATCCCAGACACTCGGTTTACGCCCACCTTCGTTTACGGCACCTTCGATTTGATAGGAAGCCGTGGCGCTTCCCCACCAGAACGCCTCTGGAAATTGGTAACTGGTCATGTTGACACTCCCCGGTCTCGCATACACGGGGATTCTGCTGACAGAGTAGGCTGCGGCAATGTCCACAATCTGACTCTCGCTACGGTCGTCAAACACCGTCTACCCAGTCGGTTTAGGTCAATGCCTAACTTTCTGGCTACTTTTCTCAAGATATTGGCACTGCCGTTTAAATCGGCATTTACAATCGAACCATCGCTACTACGATACAAGCCACGCTTTATCCGTCTTCCTGATGCTTTCCAGCCGTCTGGCTTTTCACCAAATTTAGGCAGGGAGTCTCCATCAAGGTAGCTGGATCTACTTGTGTAGGCTTCTTCTGTGATTTCTAAGTGGATACCGTAAATTTCACACAATTGCTGCAATCGGTCTTTAAACTTACCCAAGGGTATTTGAACGAATTTCTGATTGTTCAACCTACCCATATTGGCGTTGTCCTTAAACCCTTCGTTCCACCCCAGAACAATCGTGCTTATGCCGTATTTGAGACAATGGTTGATAATTAGCCTTGCGGCTTTGTTAATACCATCTCTCATGCGGTGATTGCGCTTGCGGGTTACTCGGTCAAGAAAGGCATCCCAGTATCCTTGCGGCTTTCCTTCCTTTCTGGTTGATACCTGCTTATTCCAATACTGATTAAAGGCTTTCATGGTACGGGCATCAATCAGGAAGGAGTTGCCCAAGGTGTCAACACAAGCTGCTAGATTGTCTGCTGTGCCTAGATCAATAGCTAACGCCTGGTCGTCAATCCCTACGAATGTTTCCTGCTTAGGTACTTCGTAAGAAGCCTCTAAATAGAATACGCCGTTTTTGGGTAGAATAGTCCATTCTTTGACTTTAGTAATATTAAGATTGCTTGGGGCGGGTAGCCTGAAGCTATCAATTCCAAACCAACGTCTAACCGCTAATCCTAATGAGAATATGTTGTAGAGTTTTCCTGACTGTTCGCACAGGTACTCTAGAATTGCTTCCGTTTCTTTGTCGGGATGTAGTAGCATTTGCTGTACTCCCCTAGGCTTTTTGCTTTTAGCCATTACCTTGACGAGTGATTCGTGTTGTTTGCTATATTTTAATCTACAGTCGGATCAACTGTCAATCCGGAGACACACAAATGAGAAAAAAATCATACGAGTACAGACATTACAATCATGCTATCGGCTTGTGTGTAGTCCACTTAGTCTGGCTGCCCAAACGACGCAAAAAAGTGCTGATAGGCAGGATTCGTGATAGGATTTTTGAGATATTCAGCGAGTTGGCTACAGAAAAAGGTTGGCACATCAGAGCGCTCGAAGTTGCGCCAGACCATATTCATCTGTTTGTTGAGATCCATCCGACAGATGCAATATATCAGGTAGCGAGAGCTTTTAAAGGACGGAGTGCCAACTATCTTAGAAAGGAGTTTCCCGAACTCAAGAAACTCCCTTCTTTGTGGACAAACAGCTACTTTTTCTCAACCGCAGGTAACGTTAGTGCAGCAACCATTCAAAGATACATCAACGACCCACACCATACCTAAGGACAATAGGCGGCTAAAGCCACTACCGTGCGTTCCTCCCCGGTCTCGCATACACGGGGTTTCCCGCAACGGAGGAATTTTTATGAATTTAAATGTTGACCCCATGCCTATGATTGCAGATAAACTGGCATCACATGACGAGTAGGGGTTTGGAAACCAAACCCCTACTACCAAACGGTTATAATTTGAGATATTTACCAGGGAAAATTGACGCCACAATTGGCAATGGTATTAGGAGAGGAATAAAGGACCTATGGCATGGACGCCGGGACACCAGTTGAAAAGTCGCCCCTTTGTGGTGGATGATGTCCTGGGAGAGGGCGGATTCGGAATCACCTACAAAGTCCATCATCAGTGCATTTGCTCCCTATGAACAGATGGTGCGGGGAAGTCGTAAGATTACGGTTGATGTGTATACCTTAGCGGCGTCCTTATATTATGTGGTGACAGGTCAACGTCCGATGGATTCCTTTACTCGGAAATTAGATGATGCCGAATTAATACCTCCGCAACAGCTTATTTCTGGTTTAAGTGATGCCACGAACCAGGCTATTTTATCGGGAATGGCATTAGAAGCGAAAGATCGCCCTCAATCCATGGAGGCGTGGTTGGAGTTGCTACCACTTCCATCTGCACCTAAGCCATCCAGAACTGTTCCAAGAAGGACTCCTCGACCAACACCGCAGATGCTTGCTTCTACAGTTCCAGAGACTCCGCTTCCGCCTCAATCCCCTATCTCTGTTCCCAATCAGCCTAATCCAACCAATCCTCGGAAACAACCCTTGATTTTAACCCGACGACGTTTGCTTCAGTTTGCGGGGTGGACAGGTACGGGTTTAGGTATGACTGGGTTGATACAAGTCTTTGGTCGAAATTCATCTACTTCCCCTATCCTGAAGAAAGGAGATCCTATTTCCACCACTAAGTTTTCGTTTGATGTGGTGACGGTTGATGCACAGGGAACAATAGTTAAAAAAAATACTGGAGACGCTGAGTTTTTTCGGGAAAGCTTAGGTAATGATGTAACTCTGGATATGGTAGCGATTCCAGAGGGTACATTCCAGATGGGTTCGCCAGAGACTGAGGAAGGACATGAGGACAATGAAAGTCCCCAGCATCCGGTTACGGTTCAACCTTTCTTTCTAGGTAAATACCCCATTACTCTGTTTTCTTTTTCCTCTTCCCGCCTGCGGCGGGTCGATTTTTTTTCAGATTTTTACCCAATATCAATAAGAGTCTGTCAGAATACCTTTTTGGTCGGGATCTGGAAAACCTCTCTCCAAACCTCTCTCCTGCTCTTGAGAAGGCTTTGAATTCTCTCCCTTCCCACCCCTTCGGGGAAGTAAGCTACGCAGGTAATCCTTCGGATCAGGTCAAAAATAAAAAATCAGGTAGATGCATCGCAATCCGGTAAAATATCCTCTACATGCCGTAATCGGCGAAAAGCATAGCCACTCAGACCAATTAGCATCATACACAGCGCACAAGTGACGTAAAGTAGGGCTATTCCTGCACCAGATTCAGTGCCAAATATTCGACCCAATAGAGGGGCAAGTATTCCTCCGGGTTTCATCGCAGGTTCCAGCACGCGATCGGCAAGGGGTCCGGCAAACAAGGCTCCAGTGGCTGAAACAATCTGCCGCAGGAAAAAACTAACGGCAAAAACACGACCCTGCACTTCAGGCTCAACCTTGGCAAACCAGATCGCTTGATTAGAACTCGCTAATAAGGGAAAATTTAAGGATGAACAAAATTGTGCCGGAATCCAAATTGACGGCATCTGACCCAAACCAAATAGTATTTTGCTCGCTCCAGCACCGACCATTCCTAGTAAGATACCGTGAATCCGGCGGCGCAGTCCTCCCCAAACGCTCACGAGGACAGCTCCCGTTACGCCGCCAATGCCACCGGCTGAGGCAACCTGACCTAAAATGACAGCATTGCCATCGGTGCGTGCCAAAATCATCGGATTGTACACCGCATTTCCCACGTCATGGAACAGCCAAAACAAAGAAGTTACGGCTAACAGAGCAAGTAAGCTTTGGCGAGTTCCGATGTAGTGGAAGCCAAAGGCAAGTTTTTGTCGCCATGACTCAGAATTAGGACTGACCCTTGTTTTGGGTTGGGGAATGGGGACAACGGCTAGGGTAGCGATCGCGATCGCAAAGGTCACTAGGTCGATGAGTACAATACCCACTAAACCAATCATCGGATACAGACTTCCTGCCAACGCTGGGGCGATAATGCTGGAACCATAACTGAGAATAGAACCCATGCTGCTGGCACGAGTGTAGTGGTGCTTGGGGACAAGGGTTGTGATTGAGACTTGATAGGATAGCTGCTGAATTTGATTAAACGGACTAATAACGGCGGCTATTATATAGAGATGCCAGATTTGGAGAGTGTTGCTCAGGTAAATCAGTAGAATTGCCAACGTAGCCAAAGCGGTAACCGTATCGCTCAATATCATTAAGACTTTACGGTTAACCCGATCAACGATTGTGCCAGCTAAGAGGCTGGTTAAAATACTGGGTGCGAAGAAAAAGAAACTCACCAACGCTAAGGCTGTCGCTGAGCCAGTTTTTTCCCAAGCCCAGATCGTAATTGCAAAGAAGGTCATCTGGCTGCCGATAGTTGAGACAAATTGACCCAGCCAAATGATAATAAACGTATGCATTTTCGAGATTGGTGATTAGTGTAGAGACGCTTCAAAAGCACGTATGCGAGATTTCTCCAGTAGGGTTTGCTGCACAGTCCAAAACTCTTATATAGCAAGGCTTTTAGCTGTATTAACAGTAACTTATCTTCTACCCCAGCTCCCCCAGCTCCCAGACGTTGCATGCAACGTCTCTACCCCAGCACCTAGCCTGGAGAAAGTAGTAGCTGACGCAGTTCATCCAGGATAAGTTGTGCGCCAATTGATCCGTTTAATCCATTCCAGAGATAGTAGGTAACAAAGAACACGCGATCTTCCTGACTAGCTTTTAGAGATTGGGCGATCGCATTGTTTTGCCATTCCGGTTGAATTGTTGCTGTTTGCTGGTCAATTACGCGATTCAGAACAGTATTGGTCGCCTTTTGCTGTTGCTTACGCACACTCATGTCATACCCTAAGATGAAAATTAGGTCGGCATCGTCAAGTTGGGGTAATGTTTCCAGAGAAATGGAGGTGGTTAGCTCAGGCTTATTTTGAGCAGGGGGAGATACCAATTCAAACCCCACCCCTTCTAGTACCTCGCCTAGATAACTGCTATCATTCACCACCATGATATCGACGAGTTGATTCGCTCCCAACACCAAGACTTGGGGATATTTAGCCACTACAGGGGCAAACTCAGCACGAGCCGCCGCAATCTGCTGATTATACGCCGCGATCGCGGCTTCTGCTCGTTCTTCGAGTCCCAGCGCTTGTGCAAGTTGTCGAAGATTTTCCTGCCACTTTCCTTTAGCAGTTCGTTGTTCCCATAGTAACGTGGGCGCAATTTTTGAGAACAGGTCATAGTTCTGTCGTAGTCCACCCGCTTCACCCAGAATCAGATCAGGTTGCAGCCGAGTTAGGGTTTCTATCGAGGGATTGCTCCTGTCCCCCAAATTCAGGGGTTGGGTGGTGACTCGGTTTCCCAAGTAGGGAATTTGTTCACTGGGATTATTGAAAGAGTCGCCTCCATGGAAGGGAAAAACTTCCGCATATCCGGCTGGCTGCATATCTAATGAGAGGAGTAAGTCCAAGATATGGGGACCTAACGCCACTATTTGTTTCGGTTGACCGCAAACCTGAGTTTCACCCAGATCATGCTCAACCATGCGGCAATTTGTACCATTGAGGTTAGCCGTAGCGCGATCGCTGATTTGGCTGTTGGGTGTACTACAAGCAACCACCAGCAAAGCCGCACCAAGTCCGAGACTAAAGAGTTTCAGGATACGACTCAAACACCAAGCGTCGGGGATGGAAAATATAGGTCGGAGCAAGACCCAAAACCGATTCATCATCGCTTTACCTCGTGAGACCCCAACCTCAGCGAAGCAGGTTGGGGAGGGATAGAGGTCAAACCGAACCGTTCACTTCGACTTCGCTGAGTGCGGTGAGGTTTGACAATCCAACTGTTGAGACCAGTCCGGTATTTCGCTGCAACAATTGGACTTTTTTGGCGGTGAACTGTCCCAGCCGTTTCCAGTTAGCATCACTAACCGAAACCTGTGTCTTGGTATCACCGGAAACATAACCGTGGTAGGTGATACCTGCCTTTTCAGCCTTGACATAATCACCCTTCCTAAACCCGTGGCGGGTAACTGTCCCACCATAGCCGCGCCGCTTCCCTCCCTTGCTCTTAATCATTAGGTGTAGCTGACGACGGCAAATTGGGGGGCGGCTGATTACCGCAAATTGGCAGGGTGTTACCGCTATTCCACCTAACCATGTACCACTTCTCCCTTTGATTAGGCGATAGCGCATAAACCGGGAGGCGACGAGGCAGATACCGTCAACGGCATGGGCGGCGGGTGAGGACTCTGCCTTGTTTTTGGCTTTGGGTAGACCCAGGTATTGTCTTAGGTTTGAGGTGTACCATCCCTCTTGAGTATGGACGGTATAACCTGCCTGTTCCAACTGTTCAATCTGCCAGTATTGACCAACCATGGTAGGGCTAAACCCTTTGTCTCCTCTGGCTTTAATCACTTCCACCACCACATCGGTGAATGGGTAAATCTTGTTCAGCTCTTGTACTACTCGCAAGGCAAGCTGTTTATTAGCCCGGATGCTAGGGGGTATCTTGTGACCCTTGCGATTGTCGAACCTGCATTCGCGGTGATTGCGTTGGTTAAATGGAACCTTGCGGTTAATCCGCCGCCCCCGTCTCCCCCGTCGCATCATTGCCCGTTGGCTCATCCGCTTAGTCACGTTCTTAAACGGTAAGTTGAGGTGGGCTAGGAATAGGGTAGCGCCCCTCGACTGGACAGCCACTCCGGTGAACAGCTTACAAGGGAGCATTCCGGTCAAAATATCCTGAGTTTCTTTACCCGATGGTTCCTCAACTAACTGGACTTGAAATAGATTTAGGTCGTTGTTTACTACCTTGGCTTTCCCAGCCTTTAACCAACGTCGAACACGACTGGCTTTAGCTGGCATTAATGGCTCACCATCTGGTGATAAAACTGGTACACGAATCATGGGTATAAGCCTCTCGTGTGTAAGTTATCTGTCCCCTCGACCACCACCAAAACAGAATGTCCTCTCTTAAAGCGCCCAAACAAGTAGGCTTACAGTGAATCCGGGCTGGGGAAGCACACCGGAAGTGTTTATCAGTTGGTGGCTCAATGGTCTATTCAACGCTTACGTTGCCAGTCCTGTCCCTGGCAATCCCTAACAGAGCAGCGATAGCTAGGTTAGGGTTGTTGAAACTCTGTGTTGCCTAAAACTGCACGGACACTGAAGCAATGATAGTAAACGGTTCACCCGGTTTAATCTGAGATCTGCCGATACCCGATTCGATATAGTCTATGTCGAAAAGGTTTTTGAAGTTAACAGAAGCACTCCAATTGTCGCGTCGATAAAAAATCGCTGCATCTGTGCGAAGATAATCGTTAAATTTAAAGGTGTTCTGGAAGTCGCCAAATCGCTCTCCCACGAAAAACAAGCCAAATCCGAATCCGAGTCCCTGCAAGTTACCCTGTTGGATTTGATATGTTGTCCACAAACTCGCGGTATTTTCGGCAACGTTCGGTGGTTTGCCCCCTTCGGGAATACCAAAAAATCCTTCAGTTACTTCCGCATCAATGTGGGAATAGGAGGCGATAATATTCCATCCCGGCAGAATTTTACCGACGATATCCAGTTCAATTCCCTGATTTTGCTGTTCGCCGAGGGCGATAGAGAAGCCAGGATTATCCGGATCAGACACCGAAACATTCGTCTTGCTTAAATCATACAGCGCTAAGGTGGCTGAGAGTCTACCATCTAGGAATTCGGCTTTAGCCCCGATTTCGTATTGAGTCCCCCGTTCGGGTTCGGGAAGATCACCCCCGAATGTAATATCGTTGGGTTGGAATGAGCGACTGAAGTTGGCGTAGAGAGAAAGCTGTTCTATGGGTTGATAGACGATACCCACACGGGGACTGAAGGCATCATCACTTTGAGTGGGGGATGAACCATCGAAAAAATCAGTCTGTCGGATCGTTGCTTTTTGGTCAGCGATGTCATAGCGTCCACTCAGTAGGACTTTGAAATTGTCTGTCAGGGAAATCAGATCTTGTAGGTAAAAGCCCCACTGTTGTAGCTGACTTCGACCATCGAACAGTTGGGGGATATCTTCGCTATCCGGTAAAGAAAATCCGTAAACTGGGTCGAAAATACGAATGGGGGGTGGGGCTAGGGGAGGAGCAAATGCTTGTTGGAGATCGAGATCCTGAAAGCTACGGCGGAAATCAAACCCAACCAAGAGTTCATGTTCAACTGATCCGGTGGCAAATTCACCCACTAAGTTGGTTTGGATATCGTAGGCTTCTTCATAGATATCAAACTCGCGTGTGCTGCGGGATACCACACCCCGTGCTTCATTCACACTGCCCAGTTCAGCGGTTCGGAGAAACAGATCAGTATTGGAATACCACAAGATGTTCCGCAGCGTCCAGTTATTATTTAAACCATGTTCTAACCGATATCCTGTCTTAAACTCTTCAGTTTCAACAAAATCATCGGGTTCATGGAAAATGCGGTCGAAGGGAATATCAGCTACTTCGTCACCAATGGCAACTAAGCCTCGGTCGTAGGGTTGTATATTATCTAAGTATTCCAATTCAACCGTGAGTTCCGTGCGATCGCTAATCAACCAGGTCACGACGGGAGCAATGAAGAATCGTTCAAACTCTTGGTCAAAGTCTCGAAAGCCATCCGACCGACGGTAGAGGGTATTGAGTCGGTAAAGTAGGCTTCTATCTGAGGTTAACGGACCGGATATGTCAATGCTGGGTTCGATGAAACCATAGCTGCCGACCGATGCTTCAATCTCGTAGAAAGGTTGGGGTAAGGGTTTTTTTGTGACTACATTAATCAGTCCTCCTGGTTCTGCTGACCCATAGACAATGGAAGCAGGTCCCTTGAGAACCTCGACTCGTTCCAGGTTAGCTGTTTCTTGAGTACCACCAAAGCTAAACTGGCGAATGCCATCTCGCAGGATAGTAGCATCCTCAAATCCTCGAACGGTAAATGTCTCGGTATCGTTGGCACGAGTATTGCCCAGGGTGACACCACTGACGTTGCGTAATGCTTCATTCAGACGAATGACTTGTTGATCTTCAATCACCTCTTCAGGAACCACCTGAATTGACTGGGGAATATCACGCAGGGGAGTGTCAGTTCTAGTGGCGGTGGTGGCGTCGGGGACTCGATACCCTGTGTCCGGTTCCGCCGTGACAACCAATTCAATTTCATCGGTCGGTTCCGGCATTTGAGGGGGGGTATCGGGTTCCTCCTCTGGTTCCATTTCCATGTCTGGCGGCACGTCTGGTGTTTCAGGTGGCGTTTGAGCGGTGGGGGTTTCTGCCGTCAGACTAAATAATAGTCCGGTTGCACTCGGCATTACCTCGACCCTTGGTAACCCTGTTGTACCGGTTACCGTTACCCGAATACTGTTAGGATTACGCTGCGTCACCGTAACTGAGGCAATGCCCTCAGCCGGATTCTCTTGGCGAAAGGGTTGATCATCCGGTAAACGCAGTTGGGTGTTGATTAAATCTGCAATAAATGTTTCACCGTAGCTAGTGGTAAAGACTTGGGGAGCTGTACCCTCAGCCGTCTCTACGATGACTTCGAGTCCCTGAGGTGTTTCTTCGAGACGCACACCTGTAACTTGTACAACATCAGCAATGGCTGGAGTCGCCATCAACACAGGTACTGAGCCTGTGAGTAGTACGCTAGAAAGTAATTGTTGTAATTTCAATCTGGTTTCCTCTTAACCCACGTTGAACTGCTCGAATCGCTGAGCTGCAATTCGAGTGATGACTATTGCGAATAATTTTTATAAGCTTAGAGAGGATAAACCGATTTATTTGTGCCTGTCAAGGGGCATTCCCTAAATTTTATTGATAATCTATTTCAACTGGTAGAGCGCGTGAGTCTCTGGAGATTTTGGCAATAGCGACCACTTGCCTAACTGGTGTGTCCAGAATTATTAAATATATAACGCTTGAAAAGCTTGTATAGAGGCTATTTCGGCTTATCGCTTTCTGTCGCTGCTTGCTGAGTGTCACCTTTGCTCGGTCTAGATGAATCTCAATAACTTAAAAAAAATTTCAATAACAGGGCTTGCCAAGAGCAAAAACCTATACTAGAGTTATCAATGGTTATTGAAAAGTAGTTGCAACTAATTGCGTTGGGTCAAGATCGGTAGAGACTGACCTGACCTTCCTTCCCCCTACCAGGGGGAATGACAGAGGATAATGCCTTTTTTCAGGGAAAGGGAAATGGAAAAGTTGTGATGTTTTTGTGGCGTGGCTCAATTCAAACCAGCCGTACTTTCTCAAACGTGGTGCATTGATACTTAATCTCATGGATACTCGAAATGTAATGGATACTCTCCAAGGAATACTGACCGAGTTGGGTATTCCGAAAGAATCACTGAATCAAAATACATTACTGCGTCAAGACTTACAGCTTGACTCGACGGAAACCGTTGAAATTGCCCTCGGATTAAAACGGCAGTTGGGAGTTAGTGTCAAGCTGGGAGGACGGAAAGATTTAACCCTAGCTCAACTTTGCAATCTGGTTGAGGCGGCGAGACTGACGAGTTCTCAAAATGCCTCCTGAATCGACAGGAGTTAAAGGAATTGGGATTGATATCACGCCTATCGATAGGATTAGCCGATTGATTGAGCGATATGACAATCAAACCTTAGCTTTACTGTTTACCGCCAACGAGATTGACAGTTGTCAATTCACCAGTAATCCTCACCAAGCTTATGCTGTGTGCTTTGCCACAAAAGAAGCGGTGGCAAAAGCGTTAGGAACTGGGATATCTGACATTGAATGGACAGAGATTGAAGCGAATATTAATAATCACAACAAGTTAAGGATTCAGCTCAATGGACAAGCAATGATTCTGGCAAAACAACAGGGAGTAACAAACTGGCTAGGGACTTGGTTTTCCTGGGATAATCACGTACTGGTGCATGTCCTAGCTCTGTAACTCAAGACTCAAATAAACTATCTCCAACCTCAACTCTAAACATGGATAGTATTACTGAAAAATTACCCGATAATTTGAATGTCGCGGCTTACTTCTTAGACAGTCATTTTCTCCCAGAACGGAGTGATAGAGCGGTATTTTACTATCAGGATAAAACCTACACCTACTCTCAGTTAAGCCGTTTCGTTCGACGCACCGCTCGATTACTCTCTGAGTTAGGGTTAGAACGAGAAAACCGGATGGCTATTCTCCTACCCGATACTCCAGAGTTTGTCTTTGCCTTCTGGGGAGCAATTTGGCTGGGTGCTGTACCAGTTCCCATTAACACAGCTTGTACTCTTGATGATATTCAATATATTCTGCATGATTCTCGCGCCAAGATTTTATTAACCACTCAAGCATGGCAAGAAAAACTGACTCCAATTCAGTCTCAGTTTTTGCACCATAGTCTACTAACGGATGGAGAAAACCCTTTTTTATCCTTGCTTTCTCAACAAGACGACCAACTATCTTGTGCCGAAACCTGTCGCGATGAACCTGCCTTTTGGCTTTATACTTCTGGTAGTACAGGACGACCGAAAGGAGCCATTCATCTCCATCAAAATATGGTCGTTTGTGCAGAAAATTATGGTAAAGCTACCCTGGGTTTACAGCGCGATGATATTACCTATTCAGTTGCTAAAATGCCCTTTGCCTACGGCTTAGGGAATACCCTATATATGCCAATGGCAGTTGGTGCAGCTAGTGTCTTATCGGATGCCAATAATATTTTTGATATTATTGCCGATATTCAGCGCTATAAACCGACCGTTTTGTTTGGCATTCCTAGCGTTTATGCAAATATTCTTGCTGTACATGATATTGCTCCCCTAGATGCCACTTGCTTACGCTTATGTGTATCAGCTGCCGAACAGTTACCCAAAAGTATTTGGCATCAGTGGCTGAAAACCTATAACCAGGAAATTTGCGAAGGCATTGGTACAACTGAATTTTTGCATATTTTTCTCTCGAATCGAGTTGGACAGTGTAAACCTGGGAGTTCTGGATATCCTGTTCCTGGCTACAGTGTCCAAGTGGTTAATGAGCAAGGGTTTCCCTGTTCTCCTGATGAAATTGGCAATCTTCAGGTCAGTGGTGAAAGCTTGATGTTGGGGTACTGGAATCGACTGAAACAGACGCGAAATGTTATTTGTGGCAATATGATGCGAACGGGGGATAAGTACCGATGTGATTCTGATGGTTATTTCTGGTTTATGGGGCGAAATGATGACCTATTTAAGGTGAATGGTCAGTGGATATCACCGTTGGAAATTGAAGATATATTACATCAACATCCCCAAGTTCTGGAAGTGGCAGTCGTACCAGAATCGGGTCAGGGTGAACAGTTAAATCAGATTGTCGCCTATGTCGGTCTCAAGCCAGAACAGGAACCCTCGCCGGAGTTAGAAGATAGTATTCGTAAATTTGCTAAACAGCACTTGCCTCATTTTAAAGCCCCGAAAATCATTCATTTTGTTGAAAATTTACCGCGTACTTCTACAGGTAAGATTTATCGAAAAAAACTATTGAATGAGGCGATGATTGGATGAAATAATTCACAAATTGACAATGTATAAGGAACAATGAATAATGACTTCTCCTTAAAAGAAGAGGATTGAAATTAAATTTTTTTTAATTTCTTCGTAAACGAAGAGGTCTTAGACCCAATTAATCAATTATCAATTATCAATTATCAATTATCCATTGATAAGTGAGTATTTTCCCAATGACCAATGACCTAAAATCAAGGAGCTGATAGATGCTAACCGAGTTAAGACCAGCCATCACTTATTATGAAACTTTTATACCGGGTAAAAAAGATGCTGTTGTTGTCTTACAGAATCTCTTACAAGCTGGTATTTTTGAGACTTATGTAATGTACGAAGGGAAAAATGAGGTTCGTATTGCAGGCAATGAGTTAGTTAAGGTGTCAGTCAGCCAGGATGCTGTCTCATTAAAAGGGATGGGAATGTCTTCTTCAGTACCCGTTACTGATCCTTTTCAACAAGTGGCAGAATTACTCAACGCTTTGCCGATTGAAGGGTGGACAGCTTACGGGTATGTGGCATTTGATATCGCTGGTTTTTATTCCTCATATTCTAAAGCAATCCAGCAAGACCTTTTATGCTTTTTCATTCCAGAGATTGAACTGCGTTTTACTGGCAAGGGAGTTTATGTTAAAACTAATCGGTCAGTGGAGCAAGTTTGTAGTTTATTATGTATAGAGAGTGAAATTGCCAATTATGTGCCAAAATCCCTAGTTGTTGATTTTGGCGATCGCGAACGCTACCAAAACCAGATTACTACTCTAATTGGGGCAATCCAAAACTCAGAGCTACATAAAGCTATTCTGGCTCGCTCCCTGAAAATTACTGGCGAGTTAGACGTACTAGGAACTTACGTCGTTGGGGCTAAAGCCAATAATTCAGCCCGTTCTTATTGCTTAAATATCGGTGATGTTCAGGCGGTGGGGTTTAGTCCAGAAATTTTAATGGAGGTGAGTAAAGATGGCTTTGTCACTACAAATCCATTGGCAGGAACTCGACCTCGTGGTGAAAGCTTGGCAGAGGATACTCGATTCAATGGTGAACTTTTCACAGATGCTAAAGAAGTAAAAGAACACGCGCTTTCGATTTGGTTAGCGCAAACTGAAATATCCTCACTTTGTTTACCAGAAACGGTTCAGGTTTTTAAGTTTATGGAAGTCAAAAAATATCGCTGTGTGCAACATCTATCATCACGGGTGGGTGGTCAACTCAAACCGGAAAATACGCTGTGGGATGCGTTGAAGATTTTATTTCCCGGAATTACCGTGTCTGGAATTGATAAAGCCAAAGCTTTAGAATGGATTGACCGCCTAGAAGATGAACCTAGGGGAATTTATGCCGGGGGTATCGGCTGGGTTAATAGTGAGGGAATGGCAGATTTAGCGATTGCGATTCGTTCGGTTTATCAATATGGCAATTGTATTTCTCTAAATGCTGGAGCGGGTATCGTAGCTGAATCGATTCCGGAAAACGAATACATGGAGTCGGTTAACAAAATGAACACCATGTTGACGAATTTGGTTTTGAAGTCTAGCACTTAAGCCATGAGCCAAATAATTATCGGTCATGGACTGGAAATTCTGGAAACAAATCACATCAAAGAATACATTGAGCGCTCCGGGGAAGATTGGGAAATGGAACATTTTACAGCAACAGAACGTAGGACTCCTGAGTTGGGTTCTAGCCGTATCCAATACCTTGCCAGTCGTTTTGCTGTCAAGCAAGCTGTGTTGAAAATTCTGGGTATATCTGTACGTCCAGATATTTCCTGGCTGGATATGGAAGTGCAACGGTTGCCAACGGGTCAACCTGCCCTTGTTTTATATGGTAAATGCCAAAAAATAGCAGCGGAATTCGGTATTACTAAATGGCTACTGAGTATCAGTCATACCTCATCTTATGTTGCTGCCAGTGTACTTGCTCTTAGGGGTAATGTCACTGACTTAAGGCTGGTGGGCAATGCCCACCCTACGGTATAAGCTGTAATGCATTTAAATTGGGAATGGGTAGCGAGCAAGATGCTCGCACTACAAGGATAGATAATCATGACTAATAACTAATAACGAATGACCTATGATTAAAAGCCCCGTTGGTATTCGCTCACTAGCAATTCGCTTTCCCCGCCTAATTCGTACTAATGATTATTGGCAAAAAACATATCAGAATCAGGGTAAACTCAAACGAAATAGGAACTCTAGATCGACACCTGACTATACAAACGATAACTCTGGACTAACGATGTGGTCACAAGCGGTAGCTCCCTATTTACCTGATCCCTTCCGAGGTTCTGTTGAACGACGGGTACTTGGTGCGGATGAGTCTTCACTGATGCTGGAATGTCAAGCGGCGCAAGATGTACTCAGTGCAGCCAATTTGAAGGCAGAAGACATTGAACTGGTAATCGTCGCCTCCATTTTCCCTGAGGGGATCGGATTCGGCAATGCTGCCTACATTGCCCGTAAACTGAACTTGCACTGTCCGGCTTGGAATCTGGAATCGACTTGTTCAAGTGCCTTAATCGCCCTGCAAAATGCCTCTGCATTGGTGCAAACTGGAGAATACCAGAATGTATTGGTTGTGGTGTCTCATCTGGGTTCTAATGCTGTAGACAAGGAAGATTCTCTATCCTGGTCTATGGGTGATGCAGGGGGAGCATTTATCGTCGATTTCCTCCACCCTAATCAAGGCATCCTCGGTAGTAAGATCGTACATACAGCAGCAACCTGCGAGGCTTACAGCCACGAACTGGAACTAGACCGCCAAGGGAAACCTCGGATGCGTACTCGCACCGGGGAGAACCCCAGTGTACTTGCCGAAACCGCCGTGGAATTTGTCCGTATCTGCTGCAAAGGCGCGATCGCATCGGCTGGTGTTACCCTTGACCAAATTGACTTTTTTGCCTTTAATACTCCAACAGCTTGGTATGCCAGTGTCTGTACTCAAGCATTGGGTATTGATCCAGAACGTACCCTGAATCTCTACCCTCGATATGCCAATATTGGACCCGTCTTTCCCCTCGCTGCTTTGTACCACGCGGCACAATCCGGTAAACTGCGCGAAAACGATTTAGTTCTCGCCTACACCAACGGCGCCGCCGCCACCGCCGCCGCAACGGTAATGCGCTGGGGTGATGTCGCATTGGGTTCAGTTCCAGCACCTCCAATCAGTGTTACTCCAGCACAAGAAAAAATTCATGTACCCGCAGGAAAGGCTACTCCAAAAGAAACGCTATCCAGAGAACAACTCCTCGCGGCTCAACCCAAAGAACAACAGGAGATACTAGAAACCTATCTTCTGAACGTTTTAGCCAGCTTACTTCAACATCCCTCATCCAATCTCACGCCTGAGCAATCCCTCACATCATTCCTAGACTCGTTGATCGTTCTGATGCTCAAAAGCCGCATCGAAACCGATTTACAGGTGCGAGTCTCAATCGAGCAATTCTTTGGGGAAAGTACGATAACTCAACTGGCGAAACACCTGCTTAACCAATTCGCTTTGGCAAACTTAATGGCGTCAGGTTTAGGCTCTGTTACTGATGTTAGTGAAGCAGAAGACAGAGAAAAATTAAGTCTTTAAAGAAATAACTAATCCGCCCATAAACAAACTTTAAAACTTACAACCATGGACTTAAATTCACTGTTAACCCATCTCTCCAATCAAGGCGTCAAACTGGCGGCGAATGGAAATTCCCTAGATGTTGATGCCCCCAAAGGGGTAATAACTCCCAACCTGCGTAGCAGCTTAGCTGAACATAAAGCTGATATCCTTTTATTGCTGCATCAAAACACGAAGGACGCGCCACGGCAAAACGTGCCATGGCTACCCAAAATTGTGCCAGCACCCAATCAGCGTTACGAACCCTTTCCCCTAACTGATATGCAACATGCCTTCTGGGTGGGTCGTAGTGGTGTATTAGAACTCGGTAATGTCGCTAATCATGGTTACTATGAAATCGAAGGAAAAGACTTAAATTTAGACCGATTAAACCAGACGCTGCAACAATTAATTGAGCGTCACGATATGCTACGAGCCATTGTTTTACCCGATGGTCAGCAGCAGATTCTGCAAACAGTCCCTGCCTATCAAATTGAAGTCTTGGATTTGAGGGGAAAGGATGCAGAAATTGTTACGGAAAAAATACAAGCCATTCGCGATCGCATGTCTCATCAGGTGCTACCTGCTGACCAGTGGCCCCTATTTGAATTTCGAGTCACCTGTTTAGATGAAGGGCGCGTCCGGTTGCACGTTAGTTACGATTTGCAAGTCTTTGATGCGTGGAGTCTATTTCGTCTATTTGATGAGTGGTTTAAACTCTATCAGCATCCTGAGATGGCTTTGCCCCCGTTAGAGATTTCCTTCCGGGATTATGTCTTGGCAGAGCAAGGGTTGCAAGAGACACAATTGTACCAGCGATCGCAAGAGTATTGGTTTAGCCGCCTAGACAGTTTACCCCCAGCCCCAGAGTTACCCTTAGCCAAGACTCCGAAAGAACTCACCCAACCTAGGAATAAACGGTATGAGGGATACCTCAACCGCACTGACTGGCAGAATTTGCAACAAAAAGGGACAAGTGTCGGTTTAACCCCCTCTGGCGTTCTACTGGCTGCCTTTGCCGAAATCTTAACCCGTTGGAGCAAGAATCCCCAATTTACGCTGAATCTTGCCCTATTTAATCGCCTCCCCTTGCATCCCCAAGTCAATGATATTTTAGGAGACTTTACCTCCGTAACCCTTTTAGCCGTAGACAACTCAGCCTCCGAGTCATTTCGCGATCGCGCCGTTCGTCTGCAAAAACAACTGTGGCAGGATTTAGAACACCGTTATTTTAGTGGAGTGCGGGTGGTGCGGGAACTATCTCGCCGGAAAGGGGCTACCCCCAGCGCCATGCCTGTGATTTTCACCAGCACCTTGGGTTTCCGTTCCCTGGGACAAGAAACCCTAACCTTTAGTCATTTCGGTGAGTTAGTTTACGGTATCAGCCAAGCGTCTCAAGCGTGGATGGATATTCAAGTCTGGGAGGAAAAAGGAGAATTAACCTTTAACTGGGATGTGGTGGAAGAACTTTTCCCCGAAGGTTTAATTAACGATATGTTTGAGGCGTATTGTCGTTTCCTCAAACAGCTAGCCACCTCTGAGTCAGCCTGGGTTGAGACGAGGCGACAACTTTTGCCTTCCTCTCAACTGATGCAGCGAAATGCGATTAATTCCACTGATGCACCCCTTCCTGACAAACTGCTGCATGAATTATTTGCCGCCCAAGTACCCACACGGGCGCATGAAACTGCAATTATCTCGCCCCAGCGTACCCTGACTTATCAGGACTTATATGAACAGTCTAATCAGGTGGGTCAGAAGCTGCGCTCATTGGGCGCAACTCCTAACCAACTGGTAGCCGTTGTCATGGAAAAGGGATGGGAGCAAATTGTTGCCGTTATGGGCATTTTAGCGGCTGGTGCTGCTTACGTTCCTATCGATCCCAACCTACCTCAAGAACGGTTGCAATACCTGCTCGAAAATAGTGAAGCTGACATTGTGCTTACCCAATCTTGGCTCAATGAAAAATTAGCATGGGCTGAAGGTATTCATCGGCTGTGTATAGATAAAGGAGACTTTGCAGAAGAAAGTAAGGAACCACTCCAGCCTGTCCAAACTCCTGACGATTTAGCCTACGTTATCTATACATCCGGTTCCACAGGGTTGCCTAAAGGAGTGATGGTTAGCCATCGCGGAGTGGTTAATGCGATCGCGCAAACCAATCAATCCTTCAATATTACGGCAAGCGATCGGGTGCTGGCACTCACCGCTCTCCACCATGACATGTCAGTTTATGACATTTTTGGCATCTTAGCCGCCGGAGGAACAATTATCCTACCTGATGCGGCTGCCACAAAAGACCCTGTCCACTGGGTGGAGTTAATGCTGAGGGAAAACATCACCATCTGGAATTCGGTACCCGCCATGATGGAGATGTTGTTGGAATACGTTGGCAACCGCTCTGAATTACTGCCTCAATCGTTGCGTTGGACATTTCTAGGAGGAGATTGGATTCCTATTACTTTACCTCAACGTCTGCGATCGCTTGTTGAAAACGTCCGAGTCGTCAGCGTTGGTGGTCCGACTGAAACCACACTTTGGAATATCTGGTACGTCGTGGAAACCGTTGATGCTGCGTGGAAAAGCATCCCCTACGGCAAACCTATTGCCAATACCAAATACTACGTTTTAAATCAGGCATTAGAAGATTGTCCCACCTGGGTTCCTGGAGAACTCTGCTGTGCGGGAGTTGGGTTAGCAAAAGGTTATTGGTGCAACGAAGAAAAAACTCGTGCCAGTTTCATCATGCATCCGCGCACTGGGGAACGGATTTATCGTACCGGAGATTTAGGGCGATATCGTCCTGATGGCAACATTGAATTTTTAGGACGAGTAGACTTTCAAATTAAGATTCGGGGACACCGCATTGAAGCCGGAGAAATTGAGACAGCTTTGACCCAGCATCCAGCCGTGCGATCGGCAGTAGTTACCGCAATGGGTGAAGAACACCATAAACAGCGTTTGGTGGCTTACATTGTTCCTGACGAAAGCTTAGCTCTAACTGAGGGACAAGCTGACGCTCATGAACCCCATCAACTTGAAGGCGTTGTAGTCGATGCCACAGAGCGAATTGAATTTAAGCTTAATCAACCGGGATTACGACAACTTCAACCCGATCAAGCCAGTATTGAGTTACCGAAACCGGAGTTCGATGAAGTCCTTACTCAGGCTTATTTACAACGCCAAAGCTATCGGAAATTTCTGGATAAACCTATTCCTTTAAGACAGTTTGGTCAGTTTTTAAGCTGCCTGCTACAGATGAAGCTGAAGGGTTCTCCTTTACCGAAATATCGCTATGCTTCTGCTGGGGGACTTTATCCGGTACAAACGTATTTGTACATTAAATATAACCGGGTGGAAGGGTTAGAAACTGGTTTTTACTATTACCATCCCGCCGACCACCGTTTGGTATTCCTGACTGCTGCACCGGAAATTAAGGGCAGTATCTATTTTGAAAAAAATCAGCCAATTTTTGAGCGATCGGCGTTTTCACTATTTTTAATTGGACAACTGAATGCGATCGCTCCCATGTATGGGGAATTGTCCAAAGACTTTTGTTTACTGGAAGCGGGTTACATTAGCCAATTAATAATGGACACTGCACCAGACTATGAAATCGGACTTTGCCCCATTGGGGCTCTGGAGTTTGAAGAACTGCGAGATGGTTTGCAACTAGAATCCAATCAGATTTTGCTCCACAGCTTTGTAGGCGGAGGGATAGACTTAGCTTGGACTAAGCAGTGGTTGCAACCTACCCAGCAAAAGCAACCCGACTCTCTGGTGTATGAGTTACGCCAATTCCTACAACAGAAGCTACCCGACTACATGGTGCCTTCTGGGTATATTGTCTTAGATGCCCTGCCGTTGACAGCTAACGGTAAAGTAGATCGCCGTGCCTTGCCTGCACCAGAGAGTCTTCTTCCCCAGACTCAAACACCTTATGTAATGCCCCAGACTGAAGCCGAGCAATTCATGGCTAATCTTTGGCAAGAGGTATTCCAAATCGATCGGGTGGGGATTCATGACAACTTCTTCGAGTTGGGGGGAGATTCCCTAAGGGCTACCCAAATCATCTCTGCGATCAGAGCAAAATGCCAAGTGGATTTGCCCCTGGCGAGTTTGTTTAATAAACCTACTGTGGCTGACTTGGTTGAGCAAATTAAGAAGACTGCTGGGACAGCCCAAAAACTGCCCGTTCTTAGTAGTGCTGCGCTAGGCGATCGCGAGGAGGGAGAGCTATGAAAACTGTTGAAGAGCTTTTATCTTACTTTCACACTCTGGACGTGAAGCTTTGGGTTCAGGATGACAAATTGCGTTATAGCGCCCCCAAAGAAACGCTAACACCAAACCTACTGGCTCAACTAAAAGAGCGCAAAGCTGAGATCGTTGAGTTTCTGCAAAAAACGGCGTTTGGCTTCAGTTCCAGTGTTGAGCCAATTCAACCCGTTCCACGGACTACAGACTTACCCCTATCTTTTGCTCAACAGAAGATGTGGTTAATTAACCAACTAGAGGGGAATAATCCTACCTACAACGAATCTGTAGTAGTGAAAATCAGCGGTTCGCTCCAAGTCGCAGTTTTAGAGCGAAGCTTCAGGGAAATCATTCAACGCCATGAAGCCTTGCGAACCACCTTTAAAACTGTGAATGGGCAACCAGTCCAGGTAATTTTACCCACCTTCGCCTTCACACTGCCAGTCATAGACTTGCGATCGGCTTGCAGCAGCACGCCAGCGCGATCGCTTAGCCTCGTTGCCGGAGAATCGTTTTCCAAAACACAGCAGGAAGCCGAGGTGCAGCGCCTGCTTGCTGAGGAAATACAGCAACCGTTTGACCTCACCAAAAGCCCGTTAATGCGCGTAAGATTGCTGCAACTGGGACAGACAGAGCATGTACTGCAAATTGTGATGCACCACATTGTCTCAGACAATCAATCAGTCGGCTTGATTTTTCAAGAGTTAAAAGCACTTTACGAAGCCTTCGCGAGCGCTAAACCCTCACCCCTTCCTGACCTCCCTATCCAATATGCCGACTTTGCTGTTTGGCAAAGGCAATATTTGCAGGGAGATTTGCTTTCCAAAGAGCTGACTTACTGGAAGCAGCAACTCGCAAAGGCTCCAACTGTTCTCCAGCTTCCTACTGCTCGATCGCGTTCTCCAGTCCCAACCTTCGCGGGAAAAACACAATTCTTCGTGCTGCCCAAGACGCTGATTGAGGCGCTTAAAGCAACTAGCCGCGCAACCGGAGCCACTCTATTCATGACACTGCTAGCGGTATTCAAAACCTTACTCTACCGCTACACAGGGCAAGAAGACATCTTAGTCATTTCGCCCATGACTTACCGCAACCGAGTCGAACTGGAGAACCTAATTGGTAACTTCATGAATATTTTGGCACTCCGCACCGACCTGTCAGGCAACCCAAGTTTTAGGGAACTTTTGGGTCGAGTGCGTGAAGTGACTCTAGGGGCATACGAGCACCAGAACTTGCCTGTTGAAATGCTATTGCCACAACTGCAACTGGAACACAATTCGAGCCAAACGAATCTATTTCCAGTAGGGTTTGTCTTTAATTCATCAATGCCAAACTCCGAACTGTCGGACTTAACCCTAAGTTGGCTGAAGGTCGATAGCCCAACAGCGAAGTTGGATTTGACCCTGTACCTAGAGGAGACACAACAAGGACTTAGCGCCAGTATCGAGTACAAAACTGACCTGTTTGATGCTGCCACGATCGCTCGCATGGTAGGTCATTTTCAGACCTTATTAGAAGGCATTGTAGCCAACCCCAACCAGCGCCTATCAGACTTACCCCTGTTAACTTCAACCGAACAGCATCAATTGTGGGTGGAGTGGAACAATACTCAGGCAGATTATCCCAAACATGCCTGTATTCACCAGCTATTTGAAGCCCAGGTGGAGCGTACCCCTGATGCTGTGGCAGTGGTGTTTGAGGATGAACAGCTCA